>JAFVRI010000147.1 GCA_017504335.1 Clostridia bacterium | reverse complement strand
GGCTTGCCGTGACGGAGGGATTGTTTTATTTTGTTTTTTGCCACGAGTACAATCCCTCAGTCGCTTCGCGACAGCTCCCTTTACACAAGGGAGCCTTCCGCTGCGGCGGGAACTGTGCATAGCTAAAGCTTTTGAAAACCACCGGCACCGCTGGTGGTTTTCAAAATACAATAAAAAGAGATCCGTCGGTGGCGTGCGCAAGCAACGCAGTCCGACGGATTTCTACCTTAGAGAAAAAAGAATATTCTTTTACAAAAACAATGACGAGGACAATGCACAAGGGTCAAGCCATAACCTGTAATAAAGTTTTTGCGGAGCTTTTTTTAAAAAGCGACAAATCGCGTCCCCGCCCCCCCTGCATCCTAAAACAAATCCCCCGAAGCGGACGAGCCGCTTCGGGGGGATTTATTTTACTGATCGATTTTCTTTTGGATCGCCTTACCGCCGGTCAGAGTGATCATCTTGATCGCCTGTACGGAGAAGGAATCCGCGATAACGGTCAGAGGCTTATCCAGATGTCCGCCTGCCAGCACCTTCAGGCGCTCGGTCTTAGCGGGAACCATCTTCTTTGCCTTCAGGGCTTCAAGGTCAACGGTTTCGTCGGCGTCGAATGCATTGTTGATATCGCTGATATTGATAATCGACTTCATTCCTGCCGCCTTCGCGCCGCCAACCGTTTCGAGAGCTGCCATTGCTACGGTGTCATCCATCATAGCGTCTGCCGTATCCACGTCAACGGTCTCTACGACCTCGATTTCGGGAATCACCTCAGGCTCGGGAACAACCACGGGCTCGACCTCAGGCTCTGCCTCGGGCTCTTCCTCGACTGCCGCTGCCGCAGCTGCTGCCAGCTTGCGCGCACGGATCACGAAGAAGTAGATCAGAGTCAGAACGATCAGAATGATCAGAATGAGAATCAACAGCCACCATACCCAATAGAGTCCGAACAGCATGCCGCTTGCATCCTTGGTGTAAACCGCATGGATCTCCAGATCCTTGGCTTCAATGGTGTAGTCGCCCCACTTAGCGGAGTAGCCATCCTTTTCGGGAATTGCGGGAACACCGGTCAGAGCCTCGTCCTCTACGGTGAAGGTAGTCGTTCCAACGACCTGTCCGTCTGCGTAGAAGGTTGCGGTATAGCGCTTTGCCTTAAAGACGACCTCAATGTTTTCGCCAACAGTGTTCTCAAGAGCGTATTCCTTCCAGGAGATCCACTCGTCGCCAACCTTGACGTACCAGTCATAGCCTGCCTTTTCAGTCTCGGGTTGGTTCTTTCCGTCCACTACGTTCATCGTCATGGACTGCTTGTTGCCGTTCTCATCGGTAAAGGTTACATTGTACTCAATAGGAGTATAGACGATCTCCGCATGAGGCTCTTCGCCCTTCTTGGGGATGTACTCATCCAGAGGAACCTTCACGCCATCCACTACAACGTACCATTCGCCGTTGTAACCGGGCTTTGCGGGAATCTCTACATCGGGCTTCTTCTCTACCGAAACGATATGCGTCTCATCGCCGTCGGGCTTCCGGAAGACCACCTCGTTCTCAATGGGCTTGTAAACAGGCTCAACCTCGATCTTCTCGTTCTCGTCCTTCGGCTTGTATTCGTCCAGAGGAACCTTCGTACCGTTGTCATCTACCACGTATTCGCCCTCATAACCGTCCTTCTCGGGAGGTGTAATGGTGGGCAATCCTTCGGTGGTGGTGTCGTGGGTATTATCATCGGGATCCACAACCTGAACATTCAGAGGAACCAGCTTTGCGTAAACCGTTACGTTGGTGTTGTCGTAGTCCTCAAGCTTGTATTCGCTCCAAGGAATATCCACTACCGTACGGGCAAGCGCATTCTCCATCTGTACATACCATACGTATCTGTATCCCGCGGGAGCAGTTCCCGTCAGGGCAGGCGTCTTAGCCGCCAGATCCATATTGTATGCCAGATATACGATCTTCTCGGTGCCATCGGGCTGAGTAAAGGTTACCGTGTACTTGATCAGAGTATAAACCGCACGGGCATTCAGGATCTTCTTGGGATCCGCAGTCTTCAGATCGTAGTCATTCCAACGAACCAGTCTGCCGTTGACGACCACGCCCCACTCTGCGGTGTAACCGGGTCTGTGAGGAGCCGCGATCGGCAGCCACTCGTCCTCAACAGTATAGATCTTACCAACCTTCTTGCCGTTTGCCTCGAAGGTCAATCTGTACTCGATGGGTGCGGGCTTCGAATATGCCTTGATATTCAAGCCTCCCGAGGTCAGATCGTAATCTGCCAGGGTCGGGTCGGTATCTGCGGGATCCGCGCCAAGCTGTACATACCAAACTGCCTTGTAGCCGGGTGCCATTTCAACGGAAGGCACAGGCTTTCTCTCAACGGTAACCGTTCCCTCGCTCATGGTTCCGTCGGGATGCGTGAAGTTCACGGTGTAATCCACGGGGAACATCATGGGACGGACGATTGCCGTCGACTTACCGGGCTTCTCGAAGTCTGCCCAGTGGCACCACTCCTTGATGCTGCCGTCGCTGTTCTGCTTCAGCACGATGACCCAACGATACTCGTAGCCGGGAGTCTCGCAGGTCGGTACGGGAAGTCTGGGAGTCCATTCGGAATCCACACCGTATCCGAAGCTTCCCGCGAACTTACCGTCTACCGTCTGGAAGGTTACGGTGTAAGGAATGGCTTCGTATTTTACGTATACACGGATATTGAGACCAACTGTGGTCCTGATGTCGTAGTCGCTCCACTTGGGGTCAGCCTCGGAGGGCTGGTCACCAAGCTGTACGTACCAGTTACCTAAGTAGTATGCCTTGGGAGGAACGGTCAGCTGGCTCTTCGTGTCCTTGGTCATAATGAAGTTCTTGATGAAGGTTCCATCCTCGCCAACGAAGTCAACCGAATAGTTCAGGTTGACGAATTCGCCGACCAGGGTCAGATTGCCCACACGGAGATCTTCCTTATACCAGCGGCTCTTTGCCTCACCCTCGCCGATGAACCATGCCAGCTCCATGCCTCCGGGTGCCGTGGATTCGGGCAGCTGGAAGCTCTTGTCCAGAACGGTGTAGGTTCTTGTAACCTCGGTCTTGGGTGCGTCGGGATTTGCGTTATTTGCGGGAGGCACCAAGAAGGTCAGCGTGTAGGTGATGGGATCTCTGCGAAGCTCCAGAATCAGATTCTTTGCTTCCAGAGGATTGAAGCCATCCCACTTGACGTCCTCATTGGTGTTCCACCAGTAGTAGCTATAGCCATCCGCGCTGGAGGGCAGTGCGGGAACAGATCCGTAAATGGGTCCGCCTGCGTTGTAGATGACCTGCGTCAAACGGACTCCGTTCAGATCTTTAAAGGTCAGAACAAAGGAATCCGCAATCCGCTTCTCCTCGATGCGGTAGTCATTCATCGCATTCACGAAAGCGGTGCTGCTTGCGTCAGGTCCGAAGAGACTGTCAACGGTCCATACCTGTCCGTCAAGGATCCACCAGCTCTCTACACCGGGGCCGTTCAACAGCTCGGGGATCTGTCGCTCGAATTCCTCGCGGGTGGTATTTACATCGTAGAATACCAGATGACGGTCGCCGTTTACCATTACGAAGGTCACCACGTATTCCAGAATGGTCTCTTCCAGATAAATCGTGTAGTTGCCGGGCTCTGCCTGATGGTCAAAGTTATCAAAGCTCCAGCGTTCACCGGCTTCATTTATCCAACGGTAGCTATATGCCATGGTGTTGGCAGGAAGTGCGGGAATTCTTGCCTCGAGATCGATTCTTGCGGTCTCTACGTTGTACTCAACAACCACGTCCTCCTTGCCTGCCTGCTTAAAGGTCAGGTAGTAGGGCGTCAGCTTGTACTGAGCCATGACATTGACCTTGTCAGTCGTCTTACTGAAATCGACGCCAAAGTCCTCACGGAAAGTCTCTAAGCTGAATGCTCTGTCGGTGATCGAAGGATTGGTCTTGCTACCCGCGTACATCCATCCGTCAAAGACGTAACCGAGAATTTCGGGAGCAACAGGGTACTTATACTTGCCATGCTCATCCTTCTCCAACTCAACCTGACGGTTCAGCTTATCCAGATAGACCACCTTTTCGCGGTCGTAGTAGAATGTAGCGATCTTCTGACTCTTTCCGTCTCTGCCGTAGAAGGTGATGATGTTGGCATCATCAATTCGCTTGATCTCCACGAAATCGTGCGCGAGCTCCGTAAGCTTGACTTCTGTCAAGGTGTTGAAGTAGGTTGCGGCCTTGTTGACCAGCGCGCCATCGGCATCCTCGTAGAACCACAGATATTCATAAACACCCTTGTCATCGCCTGTTGCCTTTGTCAGCACAGGGATCAGAGGCTTGATGGTGGTGGACCACTTTGCCTTATCCTCGATGCTGTAATTGATGGTAACCTTGTCACCAACCAAAGGCTGGAAGGTCATGGTATAGACGATGGCTTCTCTGCCCTGACGGACAGTAAAGTTCTCGGGGGGATCCATGTTCACATCCTCTACCGACCATTCCTCGCCCGCGTCATACGCGTTGTTTCCGTTCGCATCGCGGTACCAGAAATAACGGTAAGCGATCACCTTGTCGCTATTGCTGTCGGGGATCAGAGCGGTCAGCTCCTGGAGGGAAGAATCTACGGAGTAGGTCTTGTTGATGGCAGTATCATCCGCACCGGTCGAGTGAACCAGAGGAATGAAGGTAATGGTGTAGGGACGTCCCTCCTGCTTTTCCTCGATGGTGTAGTCACGAAGCGCGCTTACATCGCCTGCCTTGAAGGAGTCGATGGTCCAGCGAGCGCCGCTCTCTGCCCAGTAGTACATGAACTTCACGTTCATTGCCGTCTGAGCGGGGATCTCTGCCTCAAGCTCCTGCTTGGTGGTCAGAACCGAGTAGGTGTAGGTCTTCACCGTTCCGTCGAAGGAAACGAAGGTATAGGTATAAGTCTTGAGGATCCGATACTCACGAACCTCGTAAGCGGTCAGTCCGTTCTCCATGAAACGTGCGGCAGTCCACTGCTCGCCCTCGTCAAACTGTCCGTTTCCGTTGGCATCCACGTACCATGCATAGCTGTATGCATTGTTCTCGGCAGTATTTCCGGGAACCTTTGCGGCAAAGCTATCGGGTGTGGTCTCGTAGGTAAAGTTCACATCGGTGTGATTGCCGTTATCATAGATAAAGGTATATTTGTGCTCGGTGGGATATGCGTATACGCCAAGTGTCAGATCGGTGGGATCGGTCAGGTTCAGCTTGTTCTTGTTCCATTCCTCGCCCTTGTCATACTGACCGTTGCCGTTGGCATCCAGATACCAGCCGTAGGAATCGTGTGCGTTTGCCACGGGAGGCGCGGGAATCACCAGCTCATTCAGATTGGTTTCTACAGAGTAGTATGCATACTGATCTGCCTCGCCCTCTACCTTAAAGGTCAGAACGTAGAGATGTGCCGTATAACCGGGCATGATGTTGATTCGTCTCTGCGCGGTGGTTGCGGTCTTCAGATCAAGATTCAGATCCGTAAGGAAGGTATCGAGATCAAATACGATGTCGGTTGCCTCGGGCTTATTCAGGGTCTTGCCCGCGTACATCCAGTTGGCAAAGTCATAGTGCGTGACCGTGGGAGCCACGGGCAGGCTTACTGCCACATCATTGCCGTACTCGTCTCTCTCATAGATGCCGTCGTATGCGTACAGGTAATCGGTCAGCTTATTGCCGTCCTTGTCAAACACATACAGCTTGTTGTTGTTTTCAACACGGCGAACCTCGGTGTAGGATCCGTCATGGCTTGTCGCATTGGAGTTGGTCAGCTTTTCGGGGAAGGTGTGCTTCACCCAGCTGCCCTTGTTGTTCACAGAGTACCACTCGTAGGTATAGGAGCCGATCTCCTCGTCCTTCAGGTCGGTCAACAGGTCGGTCAGCTGCTCATAAACCTCGGGCCAGTTGTTGGCGTTGTAGGTAATCACGATATTCGTAGCGCTGCTCAGAGGCTTCAGACTCATCTGATAGTTCACGGGAACACCGTACTCGTAAACCGTAAAGTCCTCGCACACGCTTGCGTCGAAGTCTTGGATGGGATCCCACTTCTCGCCCGCGTCATACACGCCGTTGCCGTTGAGATCGATGTACCACAGATACTCGGAATACAGCTTGTTATTCGTGCTCGTCACCGTGTGAAGGGCGGGAACACCGGTCAGAGTCAGGGACTCAACGGTATAGCCGATCTCCACGGACGTGCCCGCCTCACCGGAGGTATTGCCCTTCAGGGGAACCAGGGTGACCGTATAGTCGCGAAGCTCTGCCTTTTCGTAAAACAGCTGATTCTTCAGGGCGCTCACACTTCCCATTTCATAGGAGGAGGGGGTCCATACGGTGGTGCCGTCCTCCATCACCCAGTAATGGTAGTATCCCTTCTCGGGGGTGGTGGGAAGTCCCTCTGCCTTCAGTGCCGCGATCAGATCATCGCGGGTGGTCTCAGCAGTGATGGTAATATCGTGTATAACGAAATTCACATCTGCAAAGGTGTAGGTGTATTCCTTGAGAACACGGTACTCCTTCACGGTGATGTCCTTCTTGGTTCCCACATCAAAGGTTGCGGGATTCCATGCCTCGCCCGCGTCATACTTGCCGTTTTCGTTGGCATCCACGTACCAGCCGTAGGTATATGCCGCCGTATCGTCGGTCAGCTCGGGAACCGAAGCAATCAGATCCTTCTCCCAATCGCTGATGGAGGTATAATTCAGGGTCGTGTCCTTATCCTCCAGCTTATCGAAGGTGATGGTATAGATCTTGTAATTCTTCGACTCGTAAACGTAGGTTGCTGCCTCCAGCGCCGGGAAGGTACCGGTCAGCTCCCATTCGTACCAGAAGTCACCCGCGGGATCCTTGGCGGTGTTTGCGGGGATTCCTGCCTCGAACTCCTTGGCAGTGGTCTCGATGGTGTACTCCCAGGTGATCTTATCGCCGTTTGCGAGGACGAACACATAGGAGTAGATCAGAAGGTCAGCCTTCTCACAGATCTTCAGATCCTTTGCGGTCTTGAAATCAAATGCCGTAGGATCAAATGCCTCGCCGTCGGTCTCGTTCCACCACAGGTGCATGTAGCCCTGCTCGGGGGTGGAAAGGTCGGGCATGTACGCGCCGTCCTCCAAGCCGTTGACGGTGTACTCTACCTTGTGGAAGAGCTCGCCTTTAATATTATGGAAGGAAATGGTGTAAACCGTGTAGATGATCTCCTGCGTAATGGTGCCGAGATCCTCCTTCAAAGTATCCAGATTGTTGGCGGGATTCTTCAGGTATGCCTTGATCCATTCCACATCGCGGAACTCACCTGCCACCTTCCAGCCGTAGGTGTAGCCGTGTCCGGCATCATCCAGCGCAAGCTCGATGTCATCGATGGTCTCAACCGTAAAGTTGACGGTATCGACCTTGTCGCCCTTCTGATAGGTCAGCTGATAGGTGATCGCGTCATAGCGAACATCCACGACCTGAGAAGGAGCAACGCCCATCATTTCCATGTAGTTGGGCCAGTTGACCTTGTATCCGCGGATCGCCTCGGGATCGTCGGGGAGCTTCGGAAGAGTGGTATCGTTCTTCTTATAAACGATGGTCTCCATCATCTCTACCGATCCGTCGGGTCTGTGCAATACGAAGATCAGCTCGTACTCATCCTCCTCCAGAGGAGGTGTTACTACCGTATCCATGGTGGGCATGGTCTCGGGCAGGGTCTCCTCAAATACGGTCAGATCCAAGCCCTCTACATTTGCCAGCACATCCAGAGAAATGCCTGCGGGCAGGAAGAATACCTTCTTTTCAAAGCGGTTGTCCAACGTCAGGCGGTACAGACCGCGGAAGGTTACGTTTCCGCTCAGCTCACCCGACAGATCGGCATTCAGCATGCCCGCGGGGAGTCCCAGCTTATCGGAAACCTTTTCGCCAAGATCCACATCGTAGGAAACAGACTTCATTTCAAAGTAGCCCGAGCCCTTGTACATCTCAGCAACGGTCAGATTCTTTGCAGCCTCGGGCAGCTTATTGGCTGCCGTCTGGATTTTTTCAATGATCGCCTTCCAGCCATCCACGGTGCGAAGCTTTTCCAGGATCGCATCGACACGGCTGCGCGCTCCCTCGGGGAGCTTTTCAACAGCGGGATCCGCCTTTGCCAGCACGGAATCCAGCTTTTCGTCTACAGTATTCGCCAGCTTCTCCAACAGCGCATCGTCAAGATCGCCGAAGAGCTCTGCCAGCTCGGGAATGGTCAGATCGGGTGCCATCAGCAGCTTGCCCTTCAGATCAGCGGGCAAACGGTCAGCGGTCAGCACCTTCTCATACAGGCTCATGACCTTGGAGGGGAGAACCGAGCTCAGGTGCAGATCCAGATCATCCTCGCCAACCTCAATGCGCCAAAGATCCTTCTGACTCTCTGCCAGCTCCTGAAGCTTTGTGAAGTCACCGTTGAAGGAGACCTCCATGCCCAGCTTCATATCGCCGTCATTGCGGAAGGTGGTATGCAGAACCATATTCACGATAATGTCATCCGACTTCATCTTGCAGAAATCCTCTACATCGGGAATCGAACGAATTGCCGTGCGAATGGCTTCCTCTACGTCAATGATACCGTTCTTGAAGAAGGTGGTACCGTTGAGCGTCATGGTCGAAATTTCTTCAACAAGGATCTGGGTCAGGGGGGTCTTGAGTCCCTTGACAAAATCCTTCAGCTTCGCCTTATCCGCGGTGATCTCGCCAAGGATCGACTTAACCGCATCCTTTGCCGCGGGAGAGGTGAGCATGCCGTTATTCTTTGCCAGATTGAACAGCTTCGCGGGACCGATCTTCTTAACGAGCGTGATCAGCTCTTCGGTGGAATACCAGCCGAGGATCACGTTGAATCCGCCCGCCCATTCAATGATCTGAGCGAAGGTGACATACTGCATCAGCAGATCGCCCAGCTTCTCGACCACAAGTCCGCTGTCCAGCTTGCTTGCCAGAACCGCAAGACCCGCGCTCTTCTTCTCGGCATCGCTGCCCGCAGGCTTCTCGACGCCGCCGATGGCGATCGCGATCTTATCAAAGGTGAAGATATTTTCATTCAGCAGGTACATGAAGCCCGACTGTTCCTCGCTTCCAAAGAGCGCATCGGTCAGATCCATGACCGGGAAATGATCGAAGAAGGGATCCAAGCCGATATCGTTCAGGATCTCCTCCAGATGGGAATCCAGCAATTGAACGCACTGCGCATAGCCGATTTCCTCGAAAATTTCCTTATGTTCGTCAACAGAAAGCGTTACCTTGGAGACAAGCGCCGCAAGATGCTCGTCAGCCTTGGGGTCGGTATCCACCAAAACGTGAACCAGCTCAGCCAGATCAATGCCGTTATGGGGATCGTTTGCGATTGCCGCCAAATCAATATAATCCAAGAAATCAATGGGATCAATGGTTCCCGCCTTGACCTCGTTGACGAAGGAATCCTTCAGCGCCGACTTCAGAGCGGCATCCTTCATCATCTCATCCGCCAGCTTCTTCAGCTCGGCATCGGTCAGGGACAGATCGGACAGGGACAGTCCGAACGCATCGAACACCTCCGAGGGGGTCACGATGTTCTTATTCAGGATCGCGTCCGCGGTGATGCCGTAGGGCTCGTATGCCAGGATCGCATCTACATTCACGGCACCGTCGGTCGCCAGAATATCCGCAAGATCAATGGCATCGGGGTACTTATTGAGCACCTCGGTCATATCGATCACATTCTTGGCAATCAGAGACGCGGGGGTGATTCCCTTGACAGAAGCCAAGCGCTCAACCAAGCCGTCGATGTTGGCAAACAGCTCCTCGGCGGTATCCCAGCCGTTCAGGAGCGCGGTCTGCTTTTCGCCGTCGATCATGACCGCCAGTATGTCATCTTCCGTAATGCTGTACGCGGCGATGATCTCTTCCTTGGTGATCACACCGTCATCGTAAAGCTTCTCCGCATCCAGTCCCTTTACCTTATCGATACTGATCTTATCGGGGTTCAGATGACCCTTTTCGATCATGGTCTCGGGGGTAATGGCGGGGAATTTCTCCGCAAAGGATGCATCCAGCTTGATCAGCTTCTTATCCAGAAGCGCGTCGGGCGTAATTTCATCCATGCCCAAAAGAATCTCGCTCAGACGGTCGGACGTGAAATAATCGGTCACGTCGAAGCCATCCTTGCTCATCATCGCGTCGAGAAGCGAATCGGTCACAACCGTAGCGGCGATCTCGGCAAAGCCCTCGCTGCCGATCACACTGCCGATCAGATGGTCGTCCTTCATCAGCTCCTTCATGATCGCGTAATCATTGTCAGCGATCAGATCACGAAGCACGTCCGCGCCAAACACTTCCTCCATAACCGCTGTGGTCAGCTTATTATGACGGAACATGTACGCAATGACATCCTCGGTCATGATCCATTCGGGATGCGCCTTGATCTCGGCGATCACCTTCTCGTCCTCAACGAACTCGATGGCATGGTTGCGGTTGTGCTCATCCTCCAGATACAGAGCCAGTCTGTGGGAAATATCCTCATCATCAAGAATCATGGAAAGGATATGGTCGTCATTGCGAACCAGATCCGCCAGTGCCTTCTTGTATGCCTCATTGGCGAGGATCGAATCCACGACCGCGTCGGTCACCAGCTCGGGCAGAACATCCATGACCTCTTTCTCATGCTCCGCAAGGAGACGGTCCACGGCATCCGCCAGAACGCTCTCCATGAACGACTGGTCTCCGATCAGCTTCTTCTGTACCTCATCGGTCAGCAGATCGTCCAGCACGGGAGTCAGAAGTCCGTTCAGCTCCTCGCTGAACTTCTCCTCATCCTCCACACCCGCGAGAAGCGCGTCAACGTCCACAAGGGCGAGGATCTCGTCCAGGGTAATCAGCTGCTCCAGGAACTCGGGGTTCAGGAAGTAGGTGGTAAGAAGATTCTTGGGAAGAATGCCCAGCAGCTTTTCCAGCTCCTCGGGCGTGATGTACTCCGCCGCAAGCGCGGTCAGCTTATCAACCGACAAGCCTCCCTCGGTCGCTTCGAGAACATCCGCGGGAATAAACTTCTCCAGCTCTTCTCTCGTCAGATCTCCGTCCGCCAAAAGATCGTACACCTTCTGGGGATTCAGCTTCACCCGAAGGATTCCGTCTTCAAGCTCGATGGTGTAATACGGCAGGTCCTCCTCCGACGTTCCCGAAGAGCCGATGGTAAAGGCTCCGGCAGGAAGGCAGAAGGATGCCAGCATGATCATCGCCATCATGAACGGAAGAATTCGTTTCAGTAGCAATCGTTTCATGTGATTTCTCCTAGCTTTCTTCTTGGATTTTTATGTACAAAAGATTACATAAATAATATACGCAATCATTATACCGCTTTTTGGATGGTTCGTCAAGAGGTTTTGGAAAGAAAAAGCGTTCCAAGGAGACCGTCGCATCCGTTGCGCTCCGAAAAATTTGTGCATTTTTTCCACATGTTCTACACAAAAAACTTCAAAAATCCCCCATTTTCAACGGTTTTTCGCACTTCCTCCTCCCGTTTTTGTGTCTTGTCAAGAGAAAATCTTCTCGTTTATACTCTTTCTGACTTTTTCTATAACAACACACTTTCGAAAGAGATTCTCTTCGTATTTCTTTCGCTTGTGCCGTTTTTGTTTGTATTTTTCGTCACTTGTATGTTGCAGTAAGGCCTCCTCTCTCTCGTCTCGTTTCGCTTCTCAAATATTTTGTAACTTTTCACGAATCCCTTGCGGAATTGCACAAAACGCAAAGAAGATCGCCAAACGATCGCCCATCGAATCTTTCCTGTGTGAGCCCTTCTAAGGAAAGGCTCCCTCCGGGAGGGAGCCATCATACTTCCTACGCCCCGAACGGCGGGAGGACTCCCGCCGTTTTGTATGGAATACCCCCTCGAATAAAGGCACCAAGCACCGTTTCTCACCGTCAATCGTTGTGAAGATCAAGGAATCACACAACCATACAAAAAGGAATATGTGATAATGCCATATGCAATCCTTTGGCAAGCTGTCATGATTCTCACGCCATCCAAATCGTCTATATGCACAAAAATCTTTTCCGATCTTTATGAATTTTGTTATTTTTTACAAGATTCGTTGTGCGCTCAAAAAAATACTTGACAATCGAAGATTGCTGTGTTATATTTATTTGTATAAAAAGGCGGAAACGTCTAAATAAAAAAGAGGTATAAACATGAAAAAAACACTCACCAAGGTTCTTGTTCTTGCTTTGGCGCTGTTGATGGCTTCGACCGCGCTCTTTGCATGTGGCAAGGACGAAGAAGCGATCGTGATCGGTCTGTCCGGTCCTACCACCGGCCCTGCCGCTACTTACGGTATCGCAGTTGAAAACTCCGCTCGTATGGCAATTGAAGAGATCAATGCCGCAGGTGGTCTGAAGAATGGCGTCAAGCTGGTTCTCAAGTCCTACGACGATGCTCACGACCCCACCAAGGTTGCGACCAACTTCGCCGCAATGTCCGAGAACGGCATGCAGGTTGCTCTGGGTTGCGTAACCTCCAACCCCTGCCTGGAGTTCGTTAAGCTCTCCAATGACAACAAGGTTTTCTTCCTGACTCCCTCCGCTTCCGCAAACGCGGTTGCTGATACCGCAAACTTTGGCTACCAGATGTGCTTCGCAGATGACAACCAGGGTAAGGTTGCCGCTGAGTACGTAAACAAGCTGGCTGAAGAGGGCAAGCTCAACAAGCTGGGCATCCTCTATAAGACCGGTGACCCCTACTCTGAGGGCATTTACAATCAGTTCGTCGCTTCTCTCTCCGCAAAGGTTGCCACTCCCGTTACCGCTACCTTCACCGGTTCGGACGACACCGTGATCTTCGACACCCAGGTATCCACCCTTCAGGGCTGCGACTTCATCTTCATGCCCATTTACTACACCCCCGCAGCAAAGTTCATGACCGCTGCCAAGGGCAAGGTTGCTGATTCCGCTGTTTACTACGGCTGCGACGGCTTTGATGGCATCGACACCTCCATCGAGGGCTTTGACATCACCACCATTCCTCAGGCAGTTACCATGCTGTCTCACTTCAACTCCAAGGCTACAACCGGCAAGGCTGCTGACTACATTTCCAAGTACAAGGCTGCTTATCCGAACGGACCCTTGAACCAGTTCGGTGCATCCGCATACGACTGTATCTATGCTCTGGTCGCTGCTATGAACAAGGCAATCGACGAGGGCAAGGAGATCACCGCGGACATCGCTGCTGAGGAGCTGTGCGCGATCCTCGTTGAGCAGTTCAACAAGGGCTTTGGCTTCTCCGGAGCAACCGGTGACAACATCAGCTGGGATTCGAACGGCTTCGTCGCTAAGGGCGCTATCGCTTACGAGATCAAGGCTGCCAACAACTAAGAAAAGACGACCGAAAGAAATTTCGATGATTACGGTATGCCGGTGGGAACTTTCTCGCCGGCATGCTTGTTCTGAAAAGGATAACATATGAACTTTTTATCTGCTTTGATCAACGGATTGAGTGCAGGCGGAATCTACGCGATCATTGCCTTGGGCTACACCATGGTATACGGAATCGCAAAGATGCTGAATTTCGCTCACGGAGACATCATCATGATGGGCGGTTATGCCATGTATGTCTCCCTGCTCTTCATCGGTCAGCCCTGGCTGGCGCTGGGACTCGCCGTAATCTTCAGCATTATTTTGGGCATTGCCGTAGAGCGCTTTGCCTACAAGCCCTTGCGCGGAGCGTCTCCGCTTGCCGTTCTTATTACCGCCATCGGTGTCAGCTTCCTTTTGCAAAGTCTGGCACAGATCATCTTCAGCACCAACCCAAAAATGCTGTCTGCTCTGAAGATCGACGGTTTCCTGAAGCTCGGTGAATTAACCCTCGACTACAGCACCTTGGTAACCCTTGCGGTCACCGTGGTCGTTATGGTGGGACTCACCCTCTTTGTAGAGCATACAAAAACCGGACGCGCTATGGTTGCGGTCTCCGAGGACCGTGATGCCGCATTGCTCATGGGCATCAATACCAACCGCATCATTTCGGTTACCTTCGCCATCGGCTCGGCACTTGCCGCCGTAGCCGGCTATCTGCTTCTGGCAAAGGGAAACGTTCTGGTTCCCACCCTCGGCGCCATGCCCGGTATCATGGCATTTACCGCCGCCGTCATCGGTGGCATCGGCTCGATCCCCGGCGCCATGCTTGGAGGTATCCTCTTGGGTATCATTGAGTCGATCTGCAATGCCGTAGGCCTTGGCGATTATTCCATCGCCATCGAGTTCGGTATTCTGATTATCATCCTGCTGGTCAAGCCCTCGGGATTGCTCGGCAAGGTGAGAAGGGAGAAGGTGTAAGATATGAAAGCATTCTCCTTTTTGCGTAAAAATCTCAACTGCATTCTGGTCGCGATCCTTACGGTCGTAACCGCGATCCTCGCTCTGTCGGGCGAGCTGACCCTTTCCAATCAGTTCCTTTTGGAAAAGATCGCCATTGCCATGCTCCTTGCCGTGTCTCTCGGAATGGTCGTCGGATTTCTCGGCGAGCTCTCCCTCGGTCACGCAGGCTTCATGTGCATCGGCGCCTTCATCGGCGGCAAGGTCTCTGCCGTTCTCACCCCCATTTTGGGCGACGGAACGGACAACAGCATCCTTGTGCTGCTCATTTCGATTCTGGTAGGCGGTCTGATCGCCGCTCTCTTCGGATTCATCATCGGACTTCCCGCCCTGCGCTTGCGCGGTGACTACCTTGCAATCGTAACACTGGCATTTGGCGAGATCGTCCGTACCCTGTTCATGAAGATGCCCAACGAATGGTTCGGCGGAGCTACCGGTCTGACCACTCCTCGCTTTACCAGCAAATACTTCTTCATCATCGCCTTCGTGATGGTGCTCCTCTGTCTCATGTTCACCCAGAACCTGATCCGCAGTAAGCACGGCCGTGCCATCATTTCGATTCGCGACAATGAAATCGCGGCAAGAGCAACGGGTATCAACGTGACCCGCTACAAGCTCCTTGTATTCATCGCCTCCTCCTTCTTCGCAGGTGTGGCAGGCGTGCTGTTCAGCTACAGCAACAACCGCGTTCAGTATACATCCTTCGACTATAACTACTCCATCGAGATCTTAGTTATGGTAGTTCTCGGCGGTATGGGTAACATCAACGGCTCCCTGGTTTCCGCCGCTCTGATCACCTTCCTGAACACCAAGCTTCAGACCACGCTGACCGGCCCCTTGGCGGTGCTTCAGGATCTGGTTTATGCGCTGATCCTCATCGCGGTGGTGATTTACACCAACGCGCCCGGACTCAAGGGATTCCGTGAAAAATACAATTTCCGTGTTCTCTTCGCAAAGATCCGCAAGAAAAAGAAAGAGCTTCCCCAACCCGACGCAAAGGAGGTAAACGGAAATGGCTGACAACAAGTTTATCGCAGCGGACGGTCGTGAGATCGTTCTGAAAACCGAGCATCTTTGCATTCAGTTCGGAGGCTTGAAGGCAGTTGACGACGTCAACCTCGAGATCAAAAAGGGAGAGCTCTACGGTCTGATCGGCCCCAACGGAGCAGGCAAAACCACGGTGTTTAACCTCTTGACCGGTGTGTACAAGCCCACCTCCGGCCGCTTCTATCTGTGCGGCAAGGATCTGACGGGAAAGACTCCCGTTGAGATCAACAAGCAGGGTATTGCCCGTACCTTCCAGAACATCCGTCTGTTTAACAATCTGACGGTGCTGGAAAACGTCATGGTGGGTCTTAGCAATCAGATCCCCTGTTCCCTGCCCGAGTCCATTCTCCGTCTGCCCCGCCACCGTAAGTCCGAAAAGGAATATAAGAGACGGGCGTTGGAGCTTCTCAAGCTCTTCCAGCTGGAGGAATATGCCGATTATCTGGCAGCAAACCTTCCCTACGGAAAGCAGAGAAAGCTGGAGATCGCCCGCGCTATGGCGACCAATCCTTCCCTGCTTCTTCTGGACGAGCCCGCCGCGGGCATGAACCCCAACGAGACTCAGGAGCTGATGGATGACATCACCTTTATCCGCAAGGAATTCGGCATGACCATCCTGCTCATCGAGCACGATATGCGCCTGGTCAGCGGAATCTGCGAAAATCTGACGGTGCTGAACTTCGGTACCGAGCTTGCCAAGGGCGAGACGAGCAGCGTTCTGTCCGATCCCGCCGTGGTCAAGGCCTACCTTGGCGAATAAGAAAGGAGGACCCGAACAATGGCTGAAACCTTATTGAAGGTAGAAAATCTGCACGTGTACTACGGCATGATCCAAGCACTCAAGGGCATCTCCTTTGAGGTAAAAAAGGGAGAGATCGTCTCCCTGATCGGTGCCAACGGTGCCGGAAAGACCACCACCCTTCATACGATCACGGGTCTGCTCCGTCCCAAGCAGGGCAAGATCCTTTACAAGGGCAATGACATCACTCACACCCCCGCTCACAAGATCGTCTCCATGGGAATGGTCCATGTTCCCGAGGGACGCCGCATCTTCCAAGGCCTTTCGGTTTACGACAACCTGCTGCTGGGTGCCTACTCCCGCAAGGACAAGGCAAACATTCAGAAGGACATGGAAGAGGTATTCAAGCAGTTCCCCCGCTTGGAGGAGCGCCGCCGTCAGTTGGCAGGAACGCTCTCGGGCGGTGAGCAGCAGATGCTCGCCATGGGACGCGCCCTTCTGGCCAATCCCGAGCTGATCGTCATGGACGAGCCCTCCATGGGTCTGTCTCCCCTCCTTGTGGGTGAGGTATTCGAGATCATCGAAAGCTTCCGCGAGGCAGGCAAGACCGTGCTTCTGGTTGAGCAGAACGCAAAGAAGGCGATGACCATTTCCGACCGTGTTTACGTATTGGAAACGGGAAGCGTCTCCGCCGAAGGCGATGCCGCCGATCTGATCAACGACGAGCGAATCAAAAAAGCATATCTGGGAGAGTAATTTCCCAAAAAGAAAAAGAACCGAGGAATTTCGTACGCACGAAATTCCTCGGTTCTTTTTTCTTTATCTTCTTCCCCGCTTGACCTTCGCTCCAAAGGGGAGGAAGGACAGCTTCATCATTTTAAATGCCACGATTCCGTTGGGAATCCCCACGATCGTCACACAGCATAAAAGACCCGCGATCAGATGCACCAATGCCATTTCCCATCCGAGAAACACCGCCCATAGCGCGTTGGCAATGGGGTGCTTCATGGGATGAATGGAAATATGCTTGCCAAAGGGCGCAAACGATAGCTTGGCAAACTTAAAGCATTGCAACCCAAAGGGGATGCCAATAACGGTCACACAGCAGATCGCGCCAAAGATCAGCCACAAAAGCGCCGCGATCCATCCACCAAACAAAATCCATATGATATTTCCAATCAGACTCATTGCTTCTCCTTTCTATCCAAACCAATCCAAATCCGTCAAAACAGCCAAACGGGATCCTTCGCCTTCTTCTTGGGCGCTTCCTCCCGCACCTCGCGAGCAGGCTCAACTTTCTCCACCCGTTCCTCGCGGCGGATCCGATTTTTCTCTACCGCAATGCCGCGATCCGCACGGTATTGAGAAGGAGACGCACCGGTATGCTTCTTGAAGATTCTGGAAAACTGAAGTACATCGTCATACCCTACCTCGTCAGCGATCGAGGTAACCGAACGGTCTCTCTCCTCTAACAGCTCACGCGCACGCTGCAAGCGTGCCTCAGTCAAATATTCTCTGGGCGACATGCCATGCACGGCATAAAAGACATTGCGCAGATATCCGCGGGTGATTCCCAACTCTTCGGCAATGGCATCCACTTGAATACTTTCTCCCAAATGGGTCTGAATATACTCCTCGGCATAACGAACGTATCCGGCCGCGGCGGAA
This sequence comes from Clostridia bacterium, assembly GCA_017504335.1. GTDB lineage: Bacteria > Bacillota > Clostridia > Oscillospirales > CAG-272 > HGM12713. The sequence goes on along the minus strand of JAFVRI010000147.1, from coordinate 573 downwards.
TCCTCCCCGCTCATTTCCCGATCGTTCTCTATGTAGGAAAGAAGCCACGTACAGAGAGCCCCCCGCCTTGCCGAGTCGGTCACCTCGGTCTCCCGCGCAAAGAAACCTTCCGCCACACGGCGAAGCTCGTCGGTGTCCCGAAGCAAAACCACCTCACCGTTGGCACGAATGCCCCTTTCCCCGAACAACCGAAGCAGATCCCGCTCGGAAAAATCCAATTTCAAATATTCCGTAGGCAGAGAAATTTCCTCCGCATTCCATTGCGACAGGTCCAAAAGCACCCCCTCACCCGCCAAAAGCTCGGTCTCGCCAATCATACCCTTGCCGGAAAGCGCAAACAGGAAGCAGTATTCCTCCCCTGACGCAAATCTTTGCCAACCACCATTGCGGTAATATCCCTTCATGATTTTTCTCCTTTTTATAAGTCTATCATGATTATACCATATACACCCATGATAATGCAATACTTTTTTAATTTTTTTTGCGAGAAATTTGAAAATTCCGTGGAGAAAACCCGTGTTCGGGGCGTAGGAATCCTTTCATCCGTTGTCCGCCGAGATCCTTCGCTTCGCT
>JAFVRI010000146.1 GCA_017504335.1 Clostridia bacterium | reverse complement strand
CTTTCCGCGTATTTCACATTTCTCTCCTTTCGTCATCCGAAATTACGCACAACCCACATTCCCATCAATACTACGAGATCCATCTGTGTTCCCAAGGCACCTACAATTACCAAATCGAAGGAACGGCCATCCCCCTTCATGCCAATCAGATGCTGATCATTCCTCCCTTGACAACACATGTTCCCGTGTCTCGGGCAGATCGCTACCACTCTGCCGTTTTATCCTTTTCCCTTTCGGAGAAAAAAGGAAAGGCGGGATTTTTCCGTGCCTTTGAGGATGCGCTCACACAGCATGCCTCCCACCCTGTCACAGTTCCCTCTTGTCTGCTTCAACAGCTTGTCGCCATCGAGCAGTCCGACTGGAGCGGCTCTTTAAAAAGCCATTGCCGACTCAAGGCGGAGATCTCCGCGCTGATTCTCTCCCTCTTTGAGACGCTGGGTGCCTTTGAGAGCCCCAAGGGACCGGGCGGGCTTGAGCATGACCGCGAGGATGTTTGTGTCCTTTTGGACAACCTTTTGAATAACCGATCCCTCTCCCTCAAGGACATTGCGGAACGGATCAATTATTCCGAGCGGCACACCGCGCGCCTGATCCAGCAGACCTATCATATGTCCCTGACTCAGCTGCGCCGCGCGCAAAAAGAAAGCAAGGATGCATAAAAGAAGCCCGACAGAATTCTGTCGGGCTTTTCTGTTACTTTTGGGGATCCAGATACTTCCAATATGCCTTGATATAGTTGATACCGGACCAAAGGGTCATCACCACACAGAAGGCGAGAGATGCCCAAGTCAGAGGAAGGATGTCAAACCGTTCGCAGAGCTCCACGCCGCAAAGATCCAGAATCATGTAGAATACCTTCTGCACCACGGGTTCCAAAAAGACGGTGCTGACAGCGACGATCTGAGAAACCGTCTTAATCTTACCAAGCATATTCGCGGCAATCACAATTCCCTCTCCCGTGGAGACCACCAAACGCATGGAGGTCACAGCCAGCTCGCGGAATACCACCACGATCAGCACAAAGATCATAATCAAGCGAAGGTTCGAGAACTTATAGAGGATCACAAAGAGCGCGCCGATAACCATAAATTTATCGGCAATGGGATCCATAAATTTTCCGAAGTCTGTAATCAGATTGTCCCGTCTCGCGATCTTTCCGTCCAGCATATCGGTAATTGCCGTGCCGATGAACAGCACCGCGCAAACGACACAGGATACGTAAAAAGGAATCACGGTTTCGGGAAGCATTCCCACCACAATCAATACGGGAACCAAGCACAGTCTCAACAGCGTCAGACGGTTGGGCAAATTCATTTTCATTTCGGGATCCCTCCTCACGTTTCTTCTTTTATGATGGCTCTTCCCATCAGGTCATAGTCCAGAACCTCACGGATCTTGACCTTGACAAAGGAGCCGGGCGCAATGCGAACATTGCTGCGGAAATAGACCTTTCCGTCGATTTCGGGCGCATCGGCGACGCTTCTGCCGAAATGTACCTCGCTGACAGGATCAAAATCCTCGCAAAGCACGGTCATTACCGTTCCGACCTTGGATTCATTATAGGCAGCGTTGATCTCTAACTGATCCCGCATGATCAGATCCATACGGTCCAGCTTCACTTGCTCGTCGATCTGATCGGGCAGGTCATATGCCACCGTATCCTCCTCACGGGAATAGGGGAACACACCAACATGCTCAAATTTATTTTCGTGGACGAAGTCACAAAGCTCCTCGAAATCCTCCTCGGTCTCACCCGGGAAGCCCACGATAAAGGTGGTGCGGATGACGATATCGGGGATCTCGCGGCGAAGAGTTTCCACCACACCGCGGATCATGGCACCGTCTCCGTGACGGTTCATGGATTTCAGCACCCTGTCGCTGATATGCTGCATGGGAAGATCGATGTACTTAAGGATCCTCGGATTATCACGCATCTCGGCGACCAGTGTCTCGGTGATCTTGTCGGGATAGCAGTAAAGCAGACGGATCCACGGGATCTCGGTCTCCTCCGTAATTCTGCGGAGAAGCTCGGCGAGCTTGTATTCTCCGTACAGATCAAGACCGTATCGGGTAGTATCCTGCGCCACAATGTTCAGCTCCCGTACGCCAAGAGCCTCCAGCTCCTTTGCCTCCGCCACCAGATCCTCCATGGGTCTGGAACGGAATTTTCCTCGGATCGAGGGAATGGCGCAATAGGAACAACGGTTGTCGCAGCCCTCTGCGATTTTCAAATATGCCGTATATTCGGGAGTCGTCAGAATACGGTCTCCGCCAAGGCGTACCGTTTCCTTATCCTCAAACGAGGTATACTTCCGTTTCGAGCCCTTCTTTTTCTTCACCGTCACCGCTTCTATGGCTTCTACGATGTTGTGAATGCTTCCCACACCCAACACCGCATCCACCTCGGGCATTTCCTCAAGAATGCTCTCGCGGTATCGCTCCGCCAAGCATCCCGTCACGATCAGTGCCTTCAGGGAATGATTCTTTTTCAGCCACGCAACGTCCAATATATTATCGATCGACTCCTGCTTGGCACTTTCGATAAAGCCGCAGGTGTTGACGATCACTACATCCGCCTCAGTTTCTTCGGGGGTGATCTCATACCCCGCCGTAGCAACCTCATGAAGCATGACCTCGGTATCCAGTTGATTCTTCGGACAGCCGAGAGAAACAAATCCAACCTTCATTGTTTCATCCTTCTTTTCTCATGTTCTCGTATCATTATATCACAGAAAAGCGATTCTGTCAAGCATCGCTCCGTTTTGCTCACTGTAACCGTTGAACATCCAGATCATCCATCAGGGTGAGCGCCACCACCGTGTCCACCGCATCGGGACACTGCTCGGGAATCCAAACGGCAAAGCGCTCCTCATCACGGGCAACCTCATAGGTTTGCGTAAACCGCAGCTCCTCTCCCGTATTGAGCAATCGTGCCGACTTTACCCGTGTTTTAAGTCCCAGCAACGAAACGCGGGGAGTCAGCTTTGGGTATTGCTTAATGTGCAGATACAGCACACGGTCCGCTTGACGGTAGGTAAGATTCCCCCATTTGATCTCATAGGGAAAATCGGGAAGCACCGATGTTCCGTAAATGCTCTCTCCGTTTCGCTTCAGCCACTCTCCCACCTCATCCAGAATTCGTACCGATTCCGCGGGAATGGCGCCGTATCTGTCAGGACCGATATTAAGAAGAAGGTTGCCCCCCTTCCCTGCCACAGCCGACAAGCGGGCGATCACCTCCGAGGGTTCTGCCCAGTTCGCATCAAAGGAGCTGTATCCCCAGGATCCGTTCAACGTCATGGGAACCTCCCAAGCTCCCGTATAGGCATGAGCGGGGATCGAATTATCCGCCATCTGACGGTAATCTCCCAAGCCGTAGCCGATCCGTCCGTTGATCAGGCAATCGGGCTGACATTCCCGTACCACATCGGCAAGCTCACGGCACAGGTGAATGGGCATATCGTAAGGCGTATCGAACCAGATCATGCCGATCTTTCCGTATTCGGTGAGAAGCTCCCGTACCTGCGGCACGCATTTTCCGTAAAAATAGGTTTCAAAATTCTGTTTTTCAGGATCAAAATCCCATGTATTTCCGTTGCCGTTGGGATCCTCCCAATCCTGCATTTGGGAATAGTAAACACAGAAGGTCATATTCTCTTCCGCGCAAGCATCGGCAAACTGGCGGATGATATCCTTTCCGTAAGGCGTATACATCACGGTGTAATCCGACACCCTTGAATCATACAACGCAAAGCCGTCATGGTGCTTGGCGGTTACCGTCACATACCGCATTCCCCATTCCTTTGCCTTTTTTACGTATGCACGTGCGTCAAATTCCGTCGGGCAAAATTCATTTGCCAGCAATCGGTATTCCTCCAGAGGGATCTGCAAATTCTTCATTGCCCACTCGCTGGTATGCGGTGCGCGCTTTCCCTTCCAGACACCGCCGAGAATGCTATACAAGCCCCAATGAATAAACAAGCCGTATTTCGCGTCAGTAAACCATTTCAAATTTTCTTTCATACACTCACCGTTTTACGCAAAAATTTCGATCAGCTCGGAAACCGAATCCAATAGATAATCGGGTGCGCATTCCGAAAGGAGCGATCGATCTCGATACCCCCACGAGCAGGCAACCGCCGTCATGCGGGCATTCCGCGCCGTAGCTACATCCACCTCGCTGTCACCGATGAATGCCGTCTCGGCGGGGGAAAATCCCAGCCGCTCGGCAATCTCCAAGGGCACAGTAGGATCGGGCTTCTTCGGCTTTTCGGTCTGTCCCTCGGCATGGGAGATCCATCCCTTTGGGAAGAACGACTTGACAAGAGCCTTGACATACACGTCCTGTTTATTGGAAAGAACTGCCAAGGTATATCCCCGATCCTTCAAGGTCGCCAGCGCTTCGGGAATTCCCTCATAGCAGGTACGGCAATTTGCGTAGGTCTCACCGTAAAATACATGGTAGTCGGCAAAGACCCGATCCACAAGTGCCCTGTCAGCGGCTGCCGCCTCGGGCATCGAGCGACGAATCAGCTCGCGGGCACCGTTGCCGATGGCATCCCTTACCTGCTCATAGCTCCGCTCGGGGTAGCCGTATTTTCTCATGGCAAGATTCACACCGTCACGAATCGACTCAATGGTATCCGCAAGCGTTCCATCCAGATCGAATATCAGCAAACGAATTTCGGGGGTTCTCTCTTTCATGTCAGTTCTCCTTCGTTTTACACATACACAGTTATTGTATCATAAAATCCCCCATCTGTCAATGAAGCAGACAAGGATCTTGTGATGATTTTCCGTTTTTTTGCGAATTGCACAACAACTTTTTCTAAAAAAAATAAAAAATCGTCGATTCACATCTTTATTCTTTTGAAAAAATGTGATATAATAGTAAATTGCTGAAATATCGTGATAGAAGGAGAATACTGTTGTGACCAGAAATGATTTGAGAAACATCGCCATTATCGCCCACGTTGACCACGGAAAAACCACCCTGGTAGACGAAATGCTCAAGCAGGGCGGTATTTACCGTGACAATCAGGAAACCGTAACCCGCGTCATGGACTCGGGTGATCTCGAAAAGGAGCGCGGTATTACCATTTTGGCAAAGAATACTGCCGTTCACTACAAGGATGTAAAGATCAACATCATCGATACCCCCGGTCACGCCGACTTCGGCGGAGAGGTAGAGCGTATCCTCAAAATGGTCAACGGCGTTCTGCTTCTGGTGGACGCGGCAGAGGGTCCCATGCCTCAGACCCGTTTTGTTCTTCAGCGCGCGCTGGAGCTGAACCACCGTGTTATCGTGGTCATCAACAAGATCGACAAGCCCGATGCCCGTATCGGTGAGGTAGAGGATGAGATCTTAGAGCTTCTCATTGATCTGAATGCCTCCGATGAGCAGCTGGACAGCCCCATGATCTACTGCTCGGGCAGAGCGGGAACCGCTACGGAGGACCCTTCGGTGGAAGGAACCGATCTGATTCCCCTCTTTGACAAGATCCTCGACTATATGCCCGCACCCAAGGGTGCGGAGGACGATGAGCTTCAGCTTCTCGTTTCCTCCATTGACTACAGCGAATATGTGGGCCGTATCGGTATCGGACGCATTGAGCGCGGCTCAATCCGTGTCGGTCAGGAGGCAAGCATTTGCAACTTCCACTCGGGTGCCGCTCCCAAGCGAACCAAGATCATCTCCCTCTTCCAGATCGACGGTCTGGTCCGTGTTCCCGTAGAGAGCGCCAAGGTGGGCGATATCGTCTGCTTCGCCGGCGCGGAAAACATCACCATCGGTGATACCATTACCTCCACGGCTTGTCCTGAGCCCTTGGAATTTGTCAAGGTCAGCGAGCCCACTTTGGAAATGACCTTCTCGGTCAACGACAGCCCCTTCGCCGGCAAAGAAGGTAAGTTCGTCACCTCCCGTCAGCTTCGTGACCGACTCTACCGCGAGCTTCTCAAGGACGTCTCCCTTCGTGTGGAGGACGGTGAGACCACTGAGGAATTCAAGGTTGCGGGACGCGGTGAGATGCACCTGTCCATTCTCATTGAGACCATGCGCCGTGAGGGCTACGAAATGACCTGCTCCAATCCCCGTGTTCTCTTCAAGGAAATCGACGGTGTGAAGTGCGAGCCTATGGAGCGCGTCACCCTGGACGTTCCCTCGGATTACGTAGGTGCCGTCGTCGAAAAACTGGGTCAGCGCAAGGGCGACCTTCTGGAAATGAATCCCGTAGGCAACCGCATGCGCATCGAATATTCGATTCCATCCCGTTGCCTCTTCGGTTATCGCTCCGAATTTTTGACCGCTACCCGCGGCGAGGGTATCATGAACACCCTCTTTGACGGCTATCAGCCCTATCGCGGTGAGGTTACCATGCGCTTTACCGGATCCCTCGTGGCATCCGAAACGGGTGAGACCACGCGCTACGGTCTCTACAATACTCAGGAGCGGCAATCTCTTTATCGGTCCTCAGACCCCCGTCTATGAGGGTATGATCGTAGGTGAGAACCCCAAGAACGACGACATCGCCGTGAACCCCTGTAAGAAGAAGCAGCTGACCGCCATCCGCTCCGCGGGTGCCGACGAAAAGCTCCTCCTGACTCCTCCCGTGATCTTCAGCCTGGAGGAGGCGATT
>JAFVRI010000021.1 GCA_017504335.1 Clostridia bacterium | reverse complement strand
GTCGGCAGCCGCCATCGGTCCGCTTGCCGCCGTGGTGTCGGGGGTGGCATCGTTATGTATGGGAATGGAATCCCTCTCCCCCTCCTTCCTTCTCTCCGCCGCTATGATCATTGGCGCGGCAGTCTTATCGGGAATTGGAGAATCGATGCAATCCAAAAAGGACCGATCATCGGATAGATGATCGGTCCTTTGCTCGTTTTTATCCTTATATTGCAGACCGCCCAAAAGAACAATCCCTTATTTCTTCAATCTCCATTTTGTATACAGCATGGAACATTTGGGATCATCCTCGTATTTTTGATAGTACACGGTAAAGAGACTTCCGTCATCCAGCTCTACCGTAGAAGGATAGCCCAAATCATGCCCCTGCTCATCCTTGGGATTATGAAGCACGTACTCATCCTCCCACGTCCTGCCGTAGTCGTAGCTGACCATTGCCCGCTCTCCGCAGGGAAATTCACGGCGACCGAAGGAGCAGATCAAAGCCCCCGAGGAATGCATCATCAGGTGAGGAGGCGAACCGCTCACGCCCGTGGGATAGACCTCTCCCCAAGTCTTTCCTCCGTCCTCGGACAGACACATTGCCATGGTAAAGGGCTTTTCTCCCTCAATACGGAAGGCACCGAGGATATTTCCGTTCGGCAGCTCCAGCACGTGAGGCTCATCCAGGTGCTGCTTTTCGGTAAACCAATCCGGGGCGGCAATTTTAGATTCCAAATTCCAAGTGTATCCGCCGTCCGTGCTACGGTAAAGCGATGCGTTTTCGTTGCCGTTCGTCAAGGATCTGCAGTGGATGCGGTCGGTCTCATAGGTCTCGATTCCCAGATAAATGAGAGAACCGTCACGGCAAAGGGTAGGCCCGTGGGGGGCGGTAATGGGCAGGTAGATCGTCTCGCCCCAAGTCATGCCGTAATCCTCGGATACACGAACGTAGGAGCCCGCCCTCTTTTCTGCCTCGGGCAGGTAATCGTAGCCCTTGAGCATACCCATGGTGGCATCAAATGCCTCGGGTTCGGCGTGCTTGCGGATAAACTCATTCCAACGAGTGTTGTACTCATGAGGGGAATGGGTAAACCAAGTCACAAGCATCCGTCCGTTTCCCATGTAAAGGATGCCCGCATCGCGGTCATCCAGATAGGTATCGTTGATCACGATAGGGGGAGACCAGGTCTTTCCCTCGTTCTTGCTGATATACATGACGGTCTTGCCAAAGGGGCAAATGTGGCTCACACGAAAACCGGAGGTTACGGTATAAAGGGTACCTTTTTCATCACGGGCAACGGTGCCCCATGCCTGATAACCAAAGATCGAACCGGTTACTCGGTTCACAATGCCATGAGTTGTTTCGGGATAAATTGTATTCATGTTGATTTCCTTTCATTTTTATTACTTTATTACAGTTCTTCAAATGGGTCGGTATTCTGTTCCTCTACGGGAAGCAATCGGAACGAAAACCGATAGGACATATTCTTTAAGGTATATTCTTCTGCCAGAGCAGGACCGCAGGAGTTGGAACCGATACCGCATTGGCGATAATCCACACAAAGTACGGTTTCCTCCAATGGAATCAATTCGTGATCGTGGTCGGTCTTGGTCAACTGCATCGGTGTATAATTCGAGCAGTTAAAGGAGTAGGTGGGAGTTTCATCGGTAGATAAGATCCAAAGTCCCACGCCGTTCTTATCCTTCACCTCGACCCAAGCCGTGTCGTCATGCGCCATATTTTCCTGAGGCTTGATGTAATGCTCAAAATGATCGCTGACCGCACTTTCATATTCGCCCACGGTTGCCCAAAGCCGTTTGTCGCTGTACGATTCCACGGGTCCCAAGCCAAAATAACGGAGAGAATCAAATTCCTTCGGCATGGAAAACAAAACACCGACTCTGGGGAGAGAAATGTCAAGGGATCTTCTCATCCTTATTTCGTAGGTAACGGTCAGTCCCCTTCCTGCCGCAAAGTGATACGACAAGGTAAGATCTGCAAGAATCGACATTGAGGGGACACCCATGGTCATGTTTGCCACAAGAATTGCTTCGTCCGATTCCCGCTTTTCCCATTTTAAGGAACGGCAATCTGTTTTCAGGCGATCAAAGCATTTCTTCTGCCACTCAACCCGAAGAATGCGATCGTTGTCGGTGGGAGCACGCCAAAGATTGGGAAGAATCGGTCTTACCAAAAGCTCCTTATCTCCCATTCGGATGGAAGAGATTGCTCCCACAAAACGATCCACCGTATATACCGTTTCTCGATCTGTCACCGTATAGCTTCTTTCGGTTTCACGAATCAGTAAAGCGCCAGTTCTCTCCGTACTATGTGTTTCGGTTTTTCCCGTCAAATGGATCTGTTCTTTTCCGACTTCGTGTCCCTTCTCCGCCCACGGATCATCACGGTTGGTACGGAAGGAAAGAGTCAGATAGCAGTAATTGCCCCTCAGTTCGTTTTGAGGAATCGAAAGCGAATAGTTTTTTTCCGTATTGGGTGGGATCACGAGAGACTCCACACATCCTTCATAGAGCGTTTTTCCGTTTTTTTCTACCTTATAAACCAAAGAAAGATCCGAAAGATCGGTAAAATACCTTCGATTTTTCAGGGTGATATCGCCTGTCTTTTCGTCAAAATGGGTCACCGT
>JAFVRI010000145.1 GCA_017504335.1 Clostridia bacterium | reverse complement strand
TAACGGAGCATAACAAACAAAAAGCCTTCTCCTGTGGGAGAAGGCTTTTGATTTTATCGAAAAACTATGGGCGGCTACCAAATGGCAGCCGCCCTTGCTTATTTGGATGATATTGGCGGCAATCGATTATGCTGCCGTTTTTTCTTCCTTCTTGGTCTCCTCAATCACACCGTCATCGGGAAGCACGGGAGTCTCGATCACGCCATCATCGGGAAGCACGGGGGTTTCGATCACACCGTCATCGGGAACGACAGGTGCCTCAGTCACGCCCTCATCGGGATCTACGGGTGCCTCAGTCGCGCCCTCATCGGGATCTACGGGTGCTTCGGGTATAACAACCACAGAAATCTCTCCCCAAAGAGGAAGGCTTTGAAGCATCTTCAGATCCTCTTCGGTAGCAGGCTTCGACTCGGTCGTCGTGCTGGTTCCGTTGATGTAGTCATTTTCCGTTGTGGCGATCCACGTCGTACCGTCCTCGTCATAGGTGCACGAGATCACCTTATCCGAGATCATGCTTCCATCCGCACCGGCGACCCACTCTGTGTATTCAATGAGATTGCCGTATACATCGTAGAGGCAATAGACGCTTTTCTCACTACCGTCGACGGAATGATGATAACCCTGCACTTCAATCGTCAAGTTTTCAAGATATGACACATAGTAATACACCTCACCCAGATTGTCGTCGTGGAACCTATAATCCATAAGAGATTCCCAGTCGTATATCACCAGATCGTTTATCACCAGCTCTTTTGTCACCAGGTACGTGTATTTTTTTATAGAAGTAGAACGATCGGGATATCCTTTCGGGAACTCAGCATAGGTTTTTTTCATCCAATAGGAATTACCAAACACGTCGTAATCCTCGATCCTTACAGACGTGGCAGAGCAAAAATCCTCATCATAGGTTATCTCTTCACTCTCCATCGACTTACCAACCACATTGCCGTATTCGTCCACCTCATAGGTGTAGCTGATTTCGCTCAACGGCATCGCCTCGTCGGAAATGGAAAAATCGAAATAATCACCGCGGACCGACTCATAGACACAGTTTCCTTTTTCATCATATTCAAAGGAATACGTATAGACCTTTCCCTTCGTCGTCTCGCTGTCTGATTCCATGTGTGCGAATCCGAATGCCACCGGATTGCCGAGATAATCATATTGGAACATCCATTGATCGATCTCGGTTCCTATATTATTGCTTGCCTCAAGGATACGACCCTGTGCGTCGAATTTGGTTCCGTATCCCATTGCCTCGATCTTCTTCGCTTCCTCCAGGACGCGAATCACCGACTCGGGGATATGGGGAGTAAATTCGTCGGGAATCTCGATATCCTCGGAATCCTCGGGAATGTCGGGATCAACGGGAACGTCGGGCTCCTCGGTCTCCACGTCGCTCTCTGCTGTTTCCTGCTCGGTCATGATCAAAACGCCGTTTTCATCGTAGATGTAGGAATAGGTTGTGTAGGACAGCAGAATGTTGTCTCTTCCGTAAATCTCCTCGCGGACCTTTACGAGCTGTACGCCCTCATATTCAAAGGTCATCGCAAAATCGATGCAACCGTCGTCGCTGTACGCAATGGCTTCAAACAGGAATTTCTCTTCTCCGTAGCCAAGACGGAACGCGCCTTCCTCATAGTCCATTTCGTAAACGGTGGCTCCCGTTACGTCATACCAAACGAATTTGTAAAGTCCGTACTCGGGATGGTATACCATTCCATAGTAAGCAATGCCCTCGTAATAGAATTTCTCGTAGGTCATGCCGTCCTCGGATTGCTCCTTATACCAGCCGTTCAGCTGATCCGAGGGCTCGGATCCGCTATCCTCGGGAATTTCGGGTTCTTCGGGATCTACGGGTACATCGGTATCGGATCCTTCTGGATATTCGGGTGTTTCTGTCTCGCTATCCTCGGGATATATCGGAGTGTCGGTCTCTCCGCTGTCCTCGCCGCTCTCACCGTCAACGTCGGTTTTCACAAGCACGCCCGATCTGTAATAATAGCTGTACTTGGTAGCGCTCACCGAACCGTCCGCCGCCAGTGTTTCACGCACGTATTCGGACAAAAGTCCGTCGGTATAAGAGAGATAGATCTTTTCCGTTGCATTTCCGTTCTCATCATAAGAATACGCCTCGTAAAGGAACCCGTCAAGCGTCGAGACGTCCCACTCGTTTGCGGAGAGCGGAAGCTCCAGTACGGTTTGGAATTTTGCGTCATACCAGTTATAGACGCACACTTCCCTCAACACGTAGTAGAGTTCTTCATAGTAAAGGACTCCGTTTTCGTAGTAACGGTTGATCCGCAGCTCTTCTCCCTCTTCCTCATAGTACCAACCGTTCATTTGGTCTTCGCCATCGGGAGTCGTTTCGGTATCCTCGGGATATTCGGGGCGATCGGTATCGGGAACCTCGGGTTCTACGGGCACGTCGCTTTCGCTGCCCTCCTCGGTTCCGTCGGTATCCTCACCGCTCTCGGGAGGCAGGGGCTTGGTTTCGCTTTCGGATCCTTCGTCGCCGCTCTCAACAGAGCCGATCAGAACTCCGTTTTCGTCGTAGTAGAATTCACATATCCCGCTTTGGGTGGTGTCCAGCGTTCCGTCGGCGTTGTAAACGTAATGCGCAAACGAAGTAAGCAGCGGACCGTCATAGTTGAAGAGATAATGCTCGGCAACCTTGAAAAGTCCATCCTCGACAAAGGAATACTTCACTGATACTACGAGGCCTTCCTCCGTCCGTTCCACCTCGGTGGCTTCTCCGATATTCATGGCCAGAAGCGTCGTGCCCTTGGCATCGACCCAACTGAACGCATCTACAACATCGTCATAGTACAATTCATAGAAATAGGGGGTCCCGTCCACGTAATAGGCTCTGAAGGGGAGCTTGCCGCCATCCGGGAAAACACCGTCATGCCAGCCGTTCAGAACCTCTTCGGGATCAGAGCCGCTATCCTCGGGGATCTCGGGCTCTTCGGTATCGGGTTCGACAGGAGGCAGAGGGTCGGTTTCGGTTTCGACGTCGGGAGGAAGGGGATCGGTTTCCTCACCGATCTCGGGAGGCAGGGGCTTGGTTTCGGTTTCGACGTCGGGAGGAAGGGGATCGGTTTCCTCACCGATCTCGGGAGGCAGGGGGTCGGTTTCGGTTTCGACGTCGGGAGGAAGGGGATCGGTATCCTCACCCTCGTAATCGGTGTTACCGGATTTCACGTCGATAAGCGCCTCGTTCTCATTGTAAACGAATTCCTGCCATTTAACAAGGACTTCTTCTCCGTTCGAATTCCGAGCGAATACCTCGGTAGAGCTCAGAAGCATTCCGCCCTGTCCGTCATAGTAGAAGTATTCGGTGCAGCGATCCTTTCGATCCGTGGAAACCGCTTCTACCAGCCAGCTTGCGTATTCCTTTACCACCCATTCATCCGTACAGAAATAGCGAGCATCTACATATCCGCCCTTTGCGTCGAACCATTTATAGGAAACCATCTGATGGTCGTCCGCGAGGTAGTACATCTTCTCATAACGGACCACTCCGTTTACGAACAAGCGTGCCACTCTCTCGAAGCCTGCGGCATCGGTCTCGCGCTCCCACATTGCGTTGGAAACGTCGGGAGCGTTGGGATCGTCACCCTCCTCGGGAGGTGTTACGGGCTTGGTTTCAACTGTGGGAGGATCTGCGGGCTTGGTTTCCACATCGGGCTCGGTTTCCACTGTGGGAGGATCTACGGGATCGTTGTTATCCTCTTCAAAGATATCCTTAATATCGACCAGACATCCGCGGTTGTCATAAATCATTTGTCTTACGGAGGCAATGAAAGTCATTCCGCTGTTCAGACGCTCCGTGATTCGGCGTTCCGCTAACAGCTCTCCCGCAACAGCGTACTTGTATGTGTACGTGTAATGCGGCTCCGCATGAGACTCTGCCGACAGAAGCCAGCCGTCGTTTTCATGAAGTGTCGTTTCGTCCAAGAAGAAGCTATCGTACCACACTTCACGTTCGTCGGCATCGTACCAAGTATAGGCAACCAGCTCGCGTCCTTCGTCGATGAACTCGCAACGACTGTAACGAACCACGCCGTTTACGTAGTAAAGAGCGGACTCCAAGCCTTGGTCGTCATACTGCCGTACCCATCCGTTCAGGATTTCGGGCTTCTGCGTATCTTCACCGTCACCGGGACCGGGTTCGGGATTGTTGGTATCCTTACTGTCTTCGGGCATCTCATCATCGCCGTACTCGGGCTTGGTGGTATCCTTGCCGCTATCGGGATCAGCCGTCGAGCCGCTGTCGTCCTTATCGGTGGTAATACCGCCCTCGGGCTCGATGATCTCGGGCTTTACGGGACGCTGAGGCTGGATCGAATCGTCCATCAGATCACGGTACGCGGGCTCCATGCCCGAGCAATTCATTTCCTTGACGTCGATCTTGACCGATTCGCATACGGTCTCATTGCCGTTCTTATCGTAAACGATGCGCTCGGCTACGTAGCCTTCCTTTTCGAGATCGTCATAGGTAATGATGATCTCTTCAGCGGGTTCATAGTTCCAAAGCACTCCGGAGTCGCTATAGACGGGGTAGAAGCTGAGAACCTGACCGGTTACCAAAATCTCGACCCTTCCGTTGCGCTCCACGCGCTCCGCCATCCACTGGCTCGTGGGTGCCGTATTCTCATCGTATTCGATGTGCAGGATCTTGCTGATTCCCTGCCAGTCCACCTCATAGGAGGTCACGGCATACATCTTGCCGTCCTTGTCAAAATGCACATCTGCCAGTGCTTCGGCAATCAGATTGCCCTTTTGGTCGTAGCTATATGCCACGTTGGTGATTCGGATGCCTTCCTCGGCAAACAGGCCTTCCCACGTATCGTCGGGGCTATAGCCGTACATTGCCATGTTGATCAAGCCGTCACCGTCACCATCTGCGGTATACCACTTGAATTCCAGATCCTTCCATGCGGGAACCGCGCTCAGGTCGGGATTCGTGGGCACCTGAATGCCACCGGGGGTCGTTCCGGGGGTGGTTCCGGGATTGGTGCCGGGAGTGCCGGTGTTACCTTGATTGGTATCGGTCGTTGTGTCGCTCACATTGTCGTTTGTATCATTCGAAGTGTCAGCGGGAGGCGTGGTAGGTGCTTCGGTGGGCGCCTCCGTAGGTGCCTCGGTGGGGGCTTCCGTGGGAGCCTCGGTGGGTGCGTCCGTGGGTGCCTCGGTAGGTACGTCCGTAGGCGCGTCGGTCGCGGGAGCATCTGTGGTTATGGGTGTTTCTTCCTTGTTGTCATTGTTGTCATTGTTGGAGCCACTGTCACAGGACACCAAAATCAACAAACCAAGCATCACCAAACAGAGGATTAGTGCAAAGCGTTTCATGATCATTCTCCTTTTTCAAAATTTTATTTTACTTTTCCGCTTTATACCTATTCATTTTATATTATATCATAAATTTTTCCACTGTGCGCTTTAATTTTTCATCGTTTATAGATGAATTTTATTCACTTTTGAATACGACACATACAAAAAGGCAGGCAAGCCACCGAATGGCTTGCCTGCTCATTGACCGAACGGATTATTTTGAAAACGAAAAGCAACGAAGCAACCGCATAAGGGTCAGGCGGTTACGGACCAGAGGTGCCACCGCGTAAAGCTCGGGAAGCATCTCCACCTCAGAAAGCCCGATATCCGCAAGGGTCTTGCATGCGCCGCATGCGTCCAAAAGAAGCGACAGCTCTTCGGGTGTGGGCAGCGCCTTGATCTCCCGACGGATCTCGGGGAGAACCGCAAGAATCTGCTCACGGGTAATTCCCTTGGCGCAATCCTTGGCATTTTCCTTGTAGATCTCTTCAGCAAGACCGCCGAACTGTTCGGAAACGTAAGAATCGGTTGCCTCCGTATAGTCCGAAAGACGCTCCGCGATCTCGGCATCACTGTACGCATTGAACGCATGATAGAGACGACTGACCAGCATCAGTCCAACCCCCACCTTTTCGCCGTGGAGGGCATCGCAACGCTCCGACGGAACGGTCATTTCGATAAAATGGGAAATATGATGCTCCGAGCCGGATGCGGGACGGGAGATTCCCGTATGCTGCATGGCAATTCCCGAAAGCACCAATCCGTACATCAGAAGCGCCACAGAATCCCGATCTCCGCTCTGTAATTTTTCAACACTGTTTTTTACATTGACAACAGCTCGCTCCACCGTTCCGACTATTCTGTCACAATAATATTCATCACAAAGGAGCTTTCCGATTTTCCAATCCAGAAGGGCGGTATACTTGCCAAGCATATCGCCAACACCCGACGCGGTCAAGCGCATCGGCGCATCGGCAATGATATCAATGTCCGCCACCATGGCAATCGGCGCGCAGGCAGTCATGGTCTTTTTGGCACCGTTCCAGGTCATAGCAGCCACGTTGGACACATACCCGTCCACACTCGCCGCGGTCGGCACCGAAATGAAGGAAAGTCCGCTATGGTATGCCACGTAACGGGTAATATCATGTACGGTTCCCGAGCCGACAGCGATTAACAGATCCATGCCATCCCCCAGCTCATTCTGTACCATTCCTACTGCCTTTTCATTGGCATGTAGGTGGTCGGGGTTCAGCACGATAATCTGTGCGGGCGAGATCATTTCCGCCACTCTTTTTCCCGCTACACGGTAAGTATTTTCGTCGCAGATCACGCAAAGACGGTGATAGTCACCTATTTCGGCGATCACCGAGGGAAGCTCGGAGAGCGCGCCCTGCTTCATGACGATCCTTCTCACCTCAGAGCTGTGGACCCGTCCGCAGGAACAGGAACACTCGGTTAAAATGCTTGTAAAATCCAAATTCATCGTTTCACTTCCGTTTTTGACCGTAATAAGCATTGGTACCGTGCTTTCTCAGATAGTGACGGTCCAACAATTCCTGAGAAATTCTACGCTCAGGCGCTACCGTCAGGCTGAGATATGCCATCTCCGCGGTCTTTTCTACGACCAATGCGTTTTCTGCCGCTCCCTTGGCGGATTTCCCCCATGTAAACACGCCGTGTGACGCCACCAAAACCGCGGGAATATCGTTGGGATTCTTGCCCTCAAAGGTGCGAACGATCACCTTACCTGTGTTCAGCTCGTAATCTCCGTCAATTTCCTCACGGGTCATATCGGGTGTACAGGGCACGTCCCCGTAGAAATGATCGGCATGAGTTGTTCCCAATGCCGAGAGATCCTTGTGTGCCTGCGCAAATGCTGTGGCATAAATCGAATGGGTATGCACCACACCACCGATCTCAGGGAAGCTGCGGTAAAGTTCCAGATGGGTAGGAGCATCCGATGAAGGATTCAGATCCCCCTCAACCACATTGCCCTGCAAATCCAGAACCACCATGTCCTCCGGCTTCATCACATCATATTCTACTCCCGAGGGCTTGATCACCACCAAGCCGGATTCCCGATCAATTCCCGACGCATTTCCCCAGGTCAGGGTAACCAATCCATAATCACGAAGGGAAAGATTCGCCTTCCATACCTCTTGCTTCAGCTGCTCTAACATATTGCAACATCCTCCATCCTTTTCACTTCACATATATCATACTATATTCCCGTAGAAAAAACAAGCCGTGGCGAAGAAAACGAAAAACGAGCAGTTTTTTGCGCAAAAATGAGCATTCCTCGCGACTTATCTTTCCATTCGCACAAATTGCATTTTTCGACACAGACAAAGTAATTGTTTCAAATAGCATCACTGTATTTGACAAACATATTTATAAAATTCCGACACATTTTGAAACAGTGGAACATTCATTTTTTCCAAATAATCAGTCGATTGATGTCCGCCCGTGATCAAATAACACTCCGCACGCATCATGCTTGCCGTTTCATAATCGTGATCGGTATCCCCTACAAAAATCGCCGACGCGTCAGGATGGCGGATGCGCCAATCCCTTGCCAGTGCCGTTTTGGATGCGGCATGAATGTTATCCAGTCCAAGGATCTCCTCAAAGAAATCCTCAATGCCCAAGGATACCAACTGACCGCGCAACATTTCCTTTTCGGTTGCGGACAGAACGGTCTGTCGGATTCCCAAGCTCCGAAATCCCTCCAGCGCTTCCCTCACTCCGTCATAGAGTGTGGCGCTTCCGATCCGTTGCATATACTGATCCACCCAAAGAGGAGCGATCACCTCGTAGGGCTCCTTTGAAAAGTCAAATCCAAGCCCCGCATAATAGTCCCGGATCGGAAAGCGGAAGACACGGCGATAGGCTTCCTCGTTTTCAATGATCGGAAGTCCCCGCTCCCGAAGCAGATAATTGACCGAAGCAATCCCTACACCCACATCATCCAGGATCGTTCCGTTAAAATCCCATATACAATAATCCGGCAACTTTGCCATGTATCCGTTCCTTTCTTCAAAAGCAGGAAATCCGCCGAGGGATCGGCGGATTTCCTTATGTTATTTACAATTTCGGATTCAAATCAGTTGAAACGGTTGCTATCCACCCATGCGGCAAGCGCACCCTGCAGAGAGGTCTTGGAATCATCCTTCAACTGATTGGAAACAGCCGCAGATCCGCTGATCTTCGCCTTCGCATTGGCCAGGAAGGTATCAAAATTGGTTGCCTTCTGATACTCTACGAGAATCTCCGCGGACAGCTTACGAATTGCTTCCATCTCGTTCTTGTTTGCTTCATAAACGTTCTTGCCGGACTGAACCTTACCCGTAAAGCCGCTGTAAAGCTCTGCCTTGGCATTATGGTTCTGAATCTCGCTATACTCGTTTACATT
>JAFVRI010000144.1 GCA_017504335.1 Clostridia bacterium | reverse complement strand
GAGGCGCCTCGTGCCCTTCGTCGCGGCGAGCCTCACACCATTCAGTTTGAGAATGTAAGCTTTTCCTATCCCGGATTTGACAAGCGTGTTATCGACAACGTCAACCTCACCCTTCGACCCGGTGAAACGGTGGTGTTGGTCGGCTTGAACGGTGCGGGAAAGACAACGCTTCTCAAGCTTCTTACTCGTCTGTATGATCCCACCGAGGGGCGGATCCTCTTGGATGGTGTAGACCTTCGGGAGTACGAGCCCCGTGAGCTTTATGATATGTTCGGCATCATTTTTCAGGATTTCGGACGATATGCTTGTACGGTTGAAGAAAATATCATGTTCGGCGAGATCGGCAAGCAGCCCGATCATGACCGCGTTGTAGATTCGGCCAAGGCGGCCAACGTGGAGGAATTCATTCAGTCCTTGCCCGATGCCTATGACACGCCTCTGACGCGTTTCTTTGAAAGAACGGGAACCGAGCTTTCGGGCGGTCAGTGGCAGAAAATCGCCATTGCCCGTGCCTTCTATGCCGATTCGGATGTGCTCATTCTTGACGAGCCCACTGCCGCGCTGGATGCCATTGCCGAGCAGGAGATCTACAACCAGTTTGAAAGTCTCCGCAAGGACAAGACGACGATCTTTGTATCTCACCGTCTTTCCAGTGCCACAACAGCGTCCAAGATCGTTGTGCTGGAGTACGGTAAGATCATAGAGGAGGGAACTCACAAGGAGCTGATGGCCAAGGAAGGTCGCTACTACGAGCTCTTTACCACCCAGGCCAAGCATTATCTCGAGAGTGCTGCGGATATTCACCTTGAGCCGGAGCGTCCTCACCGCCGTCCTCATCACGATTTCAACGATCACTTTGATGAGATGGAGCTTCATTGATAACAGGAGACCTTCTTATGAATAAGAAAACTTATCCATTAAATGAATACGGTTATGTTACCACATGGCTGATCAGCGGTCGCTTGGATACCCCTGTCGATCCTGCCACCAGAACCATTGTGAATCAGAATGAATATGAACGCCATCAGCGGCTGACCATTCACGATGACAACGTCACAAGCGTTCCGCCCATTCAATTCGGCGAGGCGGGGATCAATGCAGATCTTCCGTGGCGGTTATATCCGTCGGGACCCAACAGCTTTGTGGATCTGTATTCGTTTTATAATACCATATTTCGCAGTGAATTTTGGTGCGCCACGTCCATCGTCTCGCCCTGCGATCAACCGGTGGAGGCGGATATTTGGAACTATCCTTCCTATGATGCATGGCTCAATGGGGAGCACGTTTCGGCGTGTATCCCTTGTCAGCATTCACCCATGAAGCGCAATCGCGTGACCTTTTCTCTGAAGAGAGGGGAGAACGTATTCTTCCTCCGCGCGCAGAATGCCTGTGCGCGTGACACCCGTAATATTGTGGCACTTTCCTTTCCCGATGCGTCGGGGCTCACGGTGACCTATCCCGGCGCGTATGATTCCACCCTTGAGACCTGCCGGGCGGCGCTTGATTGGGCTTATTCCGTAAGATGGGATGGCGAAAAGGCTGTGGCTCCTGCGGCGGCACCGGAAAATATCGGTGCTACTGTTAACGATCAAGCGGCAAGCGGAACGATATTTGAGATCCCCGAGGACCTGCGTGTGATCCGCGTTTGCGCAAAGGTGGGAGATTTTGAGGTCGAACGCAAGATGGAAATTCGCGAGCGCATTCTTCCTGCCGAAGGGAAGCCCGAGGCTTGTGTTGAGGAAACGAGAAAGGCATTTCTTCGTTCTCTTGCCGATCGGCGGGTTCCCGAAAACAATGCGGATTCTCAGAAGATATATACTACCTACGCCCGTCTTTGCCACGGTTACGCGCTTGATGAAAACGACATTCGTGCCATCCGCACGGCATTGTCAGAGGCGGATTCTCACCGAGATTGCTCTGATTTCCGCATGAGCTATTTACTTGCATGTGTCAAGAAGGGATTTTTCCCCGATTGGCTTGTGGAAGAGGTTCATAAAACGGCATTACACTACAGCTACTGGTTTGATGAAAAGGCTATTGGCGCTATGTGCTATACCTCCGAAAACCATTCGCTTTTGTTCCACACCTGTCAGATGCTGGCGGGTATGCTTTGGCCCGACGATGTTTTTGCCCGTTCGGGGCGCCTTGGAAGGGAGCAGCAGGCGATTGCCGAGGAACGCATTGACAAGTGGCTTGCTGAAATTGAAGAGGAGGGCTTTGGTGAATTTTTGAGCGGCGGTTATCTTCCCATCACCATTGCGGCCATGCTTTTGGTGGTGGATTTTGGCGAAGCGTCTCTCTCTCGCCGCAGCTCTGCTTTGATCGATGAGATTTTTTATTCCCTTGCGCACAACGCATTTCGCGGTGTTGTATATGGTCCCCAGGGGCGCATCTATCGCGGTGTTATCTCCCCTTGGGAGGAGGGGACTCAGGCTCTTCTGTATTTTGCAACCGGAACCGCTGCTCCTCGCGGCATGGGGGCACTGGGCTCTTGGTTGGCCGCTTTCGCGGGTACTAAGTACCGCTTCCCATCCGACCTTGAGGCGCATCTTGCGCAAAAGGGAATGCACTACGGCAAGGCAAAAGGTACCAGAATACAGACCTTCAAGGGCGATCATTTCATGCTGACCTCGCTGCCGCTTGAGATCATCGACGGTCAATGCTTCGGTAAATTCAAGCCCGGAGCCATCGGCTATCAGCAGCACCTCAGCTAT
>JAFVRI010000143.1 GCA_017504335.1 Clostridia bacterium | reverse complement strand
GGTAAATAAGCTGTTTCCAGATTTCCGGGTTCATATCGCATACGTCAAGATAACACAGTGCACCCGACTTTATCATATCATGGGTAACAAAATCGGGGAGGAAGGACAGCATATCGGACTTTGCCACAAGAGTGGTAATCATATCGGTTCTTCCAATTTCAAGTATGGGGGTGATTTCCACGGACTTTTTGGCAAGTTCTTTGTCAAAAACGCGGCGGTAGCCCTGACCGTGTTCGGTCAGAATAAAAGGCTCGTCTGCAATATCGTGGATGGATAGGTTCTTCTTGCCGGCAAACCTTGATTTCTTACCTGCGACAAAGTGCATAGGAAGGGGTTCTTCTTTGGCTATAATGTAGTCCTTATTATATAAGCGGTGATCCAGCGTTATGATCACGTCCGCCTCGTTGTGATCCAGCATATCCAGCATGAGTGCCGAGTCACCCGTGGTAAATCGGATTGAGATCAAGGGATACTTTTCGTGAAAATCGATATAGCGCGAATAGATCATATCCTCACATACCGAATCGGGAGTGACGATATGAATATGACCCTTGCATGCTTCCTCTTTGGTCAGACTCTCCTTGAAATCTTCGGTCAGCGCGCGTACTTGATGTGCATAAGATACGAGTTCACGTCCACGCTCAGTGAGAGTGATCGTATGATTGATACGTTCAAACAAAAGACAATCAAGCTCATCCTCGAGCTGTTTGATTTGGAAAGAGATTGTGGACTGTGAATATCCAAGCTGTTCTGCCGCCTTGGTGAAGCTTCCCAACTCCGCAACGTGTATAAAGGTAATCAGATTTCTGAGTTCCATTGTATGCCCTCCGCTTATCGAAAATATCGATTGTAATCATCGAAACTATTCGCTTGACTAATGCAGGACTTTATTATATAATAATGTCACGAAAAATTCAAGCCCTTTGATCAGAAATTCAAAAATGATTTTCATATTTTGGAATGTCAGGGGGAACCCACGTAAAGTGGGAGAATCATTCACAATTGAATCGTTATAAAAGCTATGATGAAGAATGGTCACAGTGATCACGCATTTCAGAGAGCCGATGGTTGGTGCGAATCGGTATGTAAAAGCTATGTCCTCTCCCTTCTGAGCTGTTCACCTGAAATCCGATTTTGGTGCATAGGGTGTCCCGTGTATGCTACGTCAGTGCATAGAGGTTTTACGACTTCGAAAAACAAAGGCGTTGATGAAGACGGAAGCTACGAGCGATTTTCACAGAGAGTCGGGGATGGTGCGATCCCGATAAATGACAGTAGATTTCTTATCCCTTCTGAGCCGGAAGCCCCAAAGGCTTGGCACTTGTGCCGCACACCCAGTAGGCGCTTCCCGTGTATGCTACGTTAGTGCATAGAAGTTATCTGACTTCGAAGAGGTGGCGGAGTGTTAATTTCCGCAATTTGAGTGGTACCGCGAGTGTAGAATTTATTCACACCCGTCTCAAAGCATTATTACAAGGCTTTGAGACGGGTGTGTTTTTTGTCCCGAAGCCGCCATATGATCCAACAAAAAAACTTATGAAAGGCGGAGGTTGTTATGTTATCCCTCGACAAAGTATTCAATGCGCAAACGGTTCTGAAAAATATCGTTCGTGAAACAAAGCTCGTCAGAGCTTACGGAATTGCTCCCGATTGTGAGCTATATCTGAAGCCCGAAAACCTACAGATTACCGGTTCTTTTAAGGTCAGAGGCTCGGCATATAAAATTGCGATGATGACCGACGAAGAAAAGGAAAAAGGCGTCATCGCCTGTTCTGCTGGAAACCATGCGCAGGGTGTCGCACTTGCTGCAACCAAGAACGGCATCAAATCCTTGATCTGCCTACCCGACAGCGCTCCTATCTCCAAGGTGGAAGCGACCAAGGGCTACGGTGCGGAGGTCTGTCTTGTGGAAGGCTGCTACGATGACGCTTATGCGAAGGCATTAGAACTTCGTGACAGCGAAGGCTATACCTTCGTTCATCCCTTTGACGATGAAAACGTAATTGCAGGTCAAGGCACGATCGCACTTGAAATTCTGAATGACCTTGATAATATTGATGCCATTGTTGTTCCCATCGGTGGCGGAGGACTTATTTCCGGCATTGCTTATACAGTAAAACAAATTCGTCCATCAGTTAAAGTCTACGGCGTACAGGCGGCAGGCGCACCAAGTATGTATAACTCGGTTAAGGACGGAGAAATAGAATGTCTTTCTTCGGTCTCTACGATTGCGGATGGTATTGCAGTTAAGAAGCCCGGTGAAAACACCTTCCACTACGTGAGTGAATACGTAGATGAAGTTGCACTTGTCACCGACGACGAGGTTTCCTCGGCCATTCTCGCGCTGATTGAAAAGCAGAAAATGATCGCAGAGGGCGCGGGCGCAACGGCGGTCGCGGCCGTCATGTTTGACAAGTTCCATTTGAAGGGCAAACGGGTGGTCGCCGTTGTGTCGGGCGGTAACATCGACGTCACCAGCCTGTCCCGCGTGATCGACCGGGGACTGCTCAAGTCGGGCCGCTCCTCAAGCCTGCTCATTGAGCTGATCGATAAGCCCGGCCAGCTCAAGGAGATCTCCCGCATCATCGCCGATTGCGGCGGCAACGTCACCGGTGTTCACTATGAAACAGGCAACACCGAGAGCGTCAACGGCTGTTTCCTCCGTATCGAAATGGAGACGAGAGATTTTGACCACGTGACCCTCATCACCCGAGCGCTTCGTGATGAAGGGTTC
>JAFVRI010000142.1 GCA_017504335.1 Clostridia bacterium | reverse complement strand
GTTTCATCCTGCACCATGGCGCAAAGTAAGGGTTTGTCGTAGATCAAAAAGGTTGCTTTTTTCATCTTAGTTCTCCTTTTTGGGATAGCCGATCTTCCCAAGCAAATTGCGTCCCCCATCGGCAAGAATGTTGATTCCCGTAATAAAGGCGCCGTGATCCGACGCAAGGTAAAGGATCAGATCCACGATCTCTTGAGGCTCGGCGGCACGTCCCTGAAGAGTCGCCATGGTAGACATGGTACCACGGGTCAATACAGGACCCGGAGCAACGCAGTTAAAGCGAATACCGTATTTTGCGCCATACTTGGCAATGGATTTGGTAAGACCCGTCATAGCGGCGCTCTTGGAGGTTGCATAGCCCACGTTAGAGCTGCTTCCCTCCTGTCCCGTAATGGAACCGATATGGACAATCACACCACTTCCCTGCGTTCTCATCTGCTTGAGCGCGGCATGGTCAAAATAAAGCTGTCCCTTGAGATTGACATCAATGCTCCAATCATATACGTCAATGGGAACGTCGGGAAACTCCAGCCCGCGTACATTGAGCATGCGTAGCTCAGCTCCTCCCGCAAGAGAGCTGACCAAGTCAATACGACCATAGGTTTCCACCGCCACGTCACGGGCATGGCATACCTGACCGTAATCACGCACGTCGCAAACGACGCCAACGGCCGCTCCCGCTCGAATGGCATTGATCTCAGCGACCTTTTCATCGAGGCTTTCTCTGTTGATATCGGTCATGACCACGCTTCCGCCCATTTCCACAAAGCAACGGCTGAGCAGCAATCCCATGCCCGAAGCGGCACCCGACAAAAGAGCTACCTTTCCCGTAAAATCAAAGTTCAGTTTAGAGGTATTCATCTTGTTCTCCTTTCGGAATTTGATACCTCCATTATATATTCTTTTACCGTTCATTGCAATATAAAAAACGATTTTAATTTTAACATTTCCGATACTGTTTTTCAAGAAATACTTGCATTTATTTGACCTTTAGGATATAATAAAACAGGAGGTGATAAAATGGACGCTTGGCAAGGACTGACAAATCTTTCTGTTACGGATGTTTTGGTCATTCCCTCCGTACAGGGTAGGCACAGAATCATCAAAGAACGTCGTTCCTACGGTCTTAGCTTTTCCTATGGCGGTAAGATCACATATTCCCTGAACGGAAAGCGAACCGTTTCTGATCTGTCCTCGGCGATTTTTTTGCCAAGGGGACGTACTTATCGTTTATTTCGCGAGGAAAGCGGAGACTTCCCCCTGATCAATTTTTCCGCGAATGAGAATTTTACCACAGAATTTCTTCGTATTTCCCTGCGCGATCCCCAGCCATATCTCAGGGATTTCGAAGAACTGCGAGCCGCTTGGCTCAGCGGAAACAATCCCGCTAAAGTCATGAGTCTTTTTTACGGAATCCTTTCCCGTCTTTCGGAGGAAGAGGCGGATCAGGGCTCCCGCAACATTCTGGCTCCCTCCATGGAATATCTCGGCAAGCATCTCTACGACCCCTCCCTTTGCAACGAGATTTTGGCTGAACAAGCAAACATCAGCGAAGTATATTTCCGAAAGCTCTTTCGGGACCATTACGGACAAAGCCCCAAGCAATACATTCTACAGGCAAGAATTCGTCATGCCAAGCATCTGTTGCGTGAGCAATCCGCTACCGTTACGACCATTTCCGAGGCATGCGGATTCTCAAGCGTCTATCATTTCTGCCGAGCATTCAAGCAACAGACGGGGCTCACTCCCACCGAATATGAATCGCAAACAAAATAAAATAAAAAAGCAGCTGCTCTCGCAACTGCTTTTTTATTCCGTCAAGAATTAGTCAGCGTATACGCTAACCTGCTTCTTGCTCTTGGTCTTCTGCTCAAATTTTACCTTGCCGTCAATCAGAGCAAACAGAGTATCATCCTTACCGATACCAACATTGTTACCGGGATGGATGGAAGTTCCTCTCTGTCTTACCAGAATGTTTCCTGCAAGTACAGCCTGTCCGTCAGCCTTCTTCACACCAAGACGCTTGGACTCACTGTCTCGTCCGTTCTTCGTGGAACCGACACCCTTTTTATGAGCAAAGAACTGTAAACTAAGCTTCAACATGATTCGTTCCTCCTGATGAATGTAATAATTGCAATATTGCATGGCTCAAAAGCGATCAGACATAATCAATGTCCTTTACCTCGACGTCCAAATAATCGTAATACTCCTCCAAGAGCTCGTTCAGCTGGTAATAATAGGACATGAACAGTCCCGATACCGCATAGCGCTTTCTCTCGTCCTCCTCGAACTCGGGGAGCGCCGCCTTGGCACGTACCATGATATGGGTTGCGCCTTCGTTTACGGTATATTCTACATCCGAGGCATATGCAACCTCTACGGTATTGACGATCAGCATCGTCATTGCGGAAAGTGCCGCGCAAAGCACGTCATCGCCCGCCTCACCGTAACCGGTATGCCCTTGCTCCTCGAAGCCGTAATATACACCGCCGCTTCTGAAAAAAACGATTTTTGTCATTTCAGCGCCGAATCTCAGCCCTGAATAGACAGGATCTGTACCTTGGTATAAGGCTGTCTGTGACCGATCTTCTTCTTCTCGTTTTTCTTAGCCTTGTACTTCATTACATAGATCTTCTTGTCCTTGCCGTTAGCAACGACCTTTGCGGTTACTGCCGCACCTTCAACCAGGGGAGCGCCAACCTTGAACTCACTTCCTGCCGACACTGCCTTGACACGGTCAAACGTTACCGTATCGCCTTCGTTCACGTCGAGCTTCTCAACAAATACGATATCGCCCTCGCAAACCTTGTACTGCTTTCCGCCTGTTTCAATAATTGCGTACACGAAAAGCACCTCTCTTTCTTATAGACTCGCTAAACCGGGCGGCGACAAGCGCACTTCAAAAAAGCCCGACACTAAGCGGCACCATACATTATACCATATTCCTCTTTCCTTTGTCAACATATTTTTTAAATTTCTTCAAAAAAATTTTTTCAAATGTCAAAATCCTCTTCTTCTTATTGATTTATTAATAAATTCATGCTGAATTTGTCATAATTGTGTAGTATAATAAAATGTAATGTTTTAACGAAAATTCAGAAAATGTTTGAGGTGCCACTATGACCGTACAACAGCTTCGGATCGCCGAAAACATCCGACTGTCACACATAAGAACCGACCGCTTCAAAACGGGGGTTCTGACCCTGACCCTAACACTTCCCTTAACCAAGGAGCATCTTGCCATGGGTCAGATTCTTCCCGCGGTTCTCCGTCGCGGAACCGAGCGGTTTCCTACTATGGCGTCCATTCATAAGCGTTTGGACGAGCTTTACGCATCGGTGATCGAGATCCGTTGCAACCGCTCAGGGCACAATCTTTCCCTTTCCTTCTCGGCGGAGATCCTGGATGACGCGTACGTTCCCGAGCCCATGGATCTTTTGGACGGAGTGTTGGATATGCTTGCGCAGCTGCTTCTCCATCCTAACACCAAGGAGGAAGCATTTGACGAATCCGTAGTAAAACAGGAGATCCGTTTTGCTTGCGATGCCATTCGCTCGGAGATCAACAATACCCGATCCTTTGCCATGATCCGATTGATGGAGATGATGCGCCGAGAGGATCCCTGCTCTCCTACCATGGAGGAGCTGGAGCTCATACTCAAGCAGACGAGCGGTGCTTCTCTTTATCGGTTCTATCAAGAATTTTTAACAAGCTCCCCCATGGAAATCTTTTATGTGGGAAGCCTTTCCGAAGATGTCCTTCGGAAAAAGATCCTTGCGCATTTCCATGGCTTTGGCGGTACATCCACGCATGCCCTCTGTCTCCCCACCGCGGAGCCGTCTGTCGGCTTTTTATCCAAAACCGAGGCTATGCCTGTAGCGCAGGGAAAGCTTGCCATGGGATTTCGCACCGGTGTTTCAGCGATGGACGAACGGGTCCATGCTATGATTCTCTTCAATGAATTACTGGGAGGCTCCCCTTCCTCCAAGCTGTTTTTGCAGGTTCGGGAACGGATGAGCCTCTGCTACTACTGCTCCTCCGCCTACCACAAGAATTCGGGAATTCTGACCGTTTCCGCGGGAATCGATTCCAAAAACCGAGAAAAAGCGGAAAAGGCAATTTTAGCGCAGCTTGATGCCATCCGTCAAGGAAGCATCAGCGACGGAGAATGGCATGCCGCCAGAACCTCCTTGGAAAACATTTACCGTCAGATCTACGACAACCCCTTTGAGCTTCAGAATTTTTACGGCAATCGCATTCTTTTCGGCAAGGAGGAGACCGTTGAGGACTCCCGTCAAAAGCTGCTTTCGGTTCAGAAGCAGGATGTGATCGCTTTGGCAAAAGAGATCGTTTACGATTCCGTATTTTTCATTGAGGGGACACAGAATATAGCAGACGAGGAGGATGACGATGATGAATAACACGGAAATGATCCGACACCGCTCTTCTCTTCTGCGCGAGGAATATCGGGAGTACCGTCACGCAAGCGGACTGACGGTTTTGATCTTCCCCAAAAATCTTTCCTCCACCTACGCTCTCCTCGGCACAAAATACGGTTCCATTCATAACTGCTTCCGCTCTGATCCGAAGAATGAATGGACCTGCGTTCCCGACGGAATCGCTCATTTCCTGGAGCATAAGCTTTTCACCAACGAGGATGGAAGCGACTCATTTGAGCGGTTTTCCGACTACGGAGCAGACGCAAATGCCTATACCTCCGAGGGAAAAACCTGCTATCTGTTCAGCTGCACCGACCGATTCGAGGAATCGCTCAGAGAGCTTCTTCAATTTGTAACCCATCCGTATTTTACCAAGGAATCGGTTCAATCGGAGATAGGCATTATTTCCGAGGAAATTCGGATGTATGACGACAATCCCTCTGACCGATGCTTTTATGGGATGCTTGAGGGGATGTACAAGAATCATAGCATTCGCCGCAACATCTGCGGCTCGGTACGTTCGATCTCGGAGATCACACCGGAGCTGCTCTACACCTGCTACCGCGCCTTTTACCGTCCGGACAACATGGCGTTGACTGTCTGCGGAAACGTAAATGATCAAACGGTTTTGAGAATTATAGACGAGATTCTTCCCGCAACCGCTCCGTCTACTCCCTTCCCCTTTACCGAAAATGAGAATGAAAAGGAATTACCCTCTGCGTTTTTATCCTATCGCGAGCAACGGATGCAGGTATCCAAGCCGCTGTTCAACATCGGCTTTAAGGATACGAAGATTCCCGAGGAGGGCGAGGATCGTCAGCGAAAGGATGCCGCCATGGCAATTCTGAACGAAATGCTCTTTTCCCGCGCGGGCGAGCTGTACAACCAAATGGTGGAGGAGGAGATGATCTCTCCCGCTCTTTCCTACGGCTATACCATCTCCGCATCTGCCGCCTACAACTCTTTGGCGGGAGAAGCGGACGACCCTCAGGCAGTTCTCGCAAGAGTCCTTGATTATCTGGAACGTGTCTCCAAGGAAGGACTTTCAAAAGAGGACTTTTTGCGGGGAAAACGAGTCATGTACGCGGAATTTGTCAAGGCCTTTGACTCTACCGACAGCATCGCCAACAATCTCTTCGCGTTTTTCTGCGAGGACTCCGATCTTCTCTTG
>JAFVRI010000141.1 GCA_017504335.1 Clostridia bacterium | reverse complement strand
GCGGAGACGATGGACATGGATCCGCTTACCGTCAAGGCTGTTTGGGGCTTTAACGGAACCGAGCGCCCCGGTGCGGTCTATCTGGCATCGGTGTTGGCCACACATGCACAAAAGGGATTGCCGGCGTTTGGCATCTACGGACATGACGTAATGAATGCAACCGATACCGAGATCCCCGCCGATGTTCGCGAAAAGCTCTTGCGTTTTGGACGTGCCGCGATCGCGGTTGCCACCATGAGATGAAAGTCCTATCTGCAGATCGGTTCGATCTGCATGGGTATCGGTGGCTCGATCATCGATCCCAACTTTATCGAGGACTATCTCGGTATGCGCGTAGAGTCGGTTGACGAGGTGGAAGTGATCCGTCGTATGACCGAGGGAATCTACGATGAAAAAGAATATGAAAAGGCAATGGCCTGGGTCAAGGAGCATTGCATTGAGGGCTTTGATAAGAATCCCGAGGAGATGCAGCGCTCGAGAGAGGTCAAGGATGCCGATTGGGAATTTGTGGTCAAGATGATGCTGATCATCAAGGATCTGATGAACGGAAATCCCAACCTGCCCGAGGGCAGAGAAGAGGAGATGGTTGGACACAACGCCATCGCCGCAGGCTTCCAGGGGCAGCGTCAGTGGACCGACTTCTATCCCAACTGCGATTTCCCGGAGGCAATGCTCAATACGTCGTTTGACTGGAACGGTGCGCGTGAACCGTATATTTTAGCTACCGAGAATGACGTACTCAACGGTTTGGGAATGCTCTTTATGAAGCTTTTGACCAACCGTGCGCAAATGTTTGCCGACGTTCGTACCTGCTGGAGCGGAGAGTCGGTCAAGCGCGCGACCGGATATGACATTGAAGGAAAGGCTAAGGAGGCCAACGGCTTTATTCATCTGATCAATTCGGGTGCATGCTGCCTGGATGCAAACGGAGAAGCCAAGGATGAAAACGGCAACGCCGTGATGAAGCCCTGGTATGAGGTCAATGAGGCCGATCAAAAGGCGATCATGGCCAATACCACCTGGAACTATGCAGATCTCGGCTATTTCCGTGGCGGCGGATATTCCTCTCGCTTCGTTACCCGCGCCGAGATGCCGATGACCATGATCCGTCTCAATCTTGTCAAGGGCCTCGGTCCCGTGGTGCAGATCGCCGAGGGATGGTCGGTGGCTCTTCCCGATGAGGTTACGGATACTCTTTGGAAGCGTACCGATTACACCTGGCCCTGCACTTGGTTCGTACCTCGCATCACCGGCAAGGGCGCGTTCACCTCTGCGTATGACGTGATGAACAGTTGGGGGGCTAATCACGGGGCGATCTCCTACGGTCACATCGGTGCTGACGTAATTACGCTCTGCTCGATGCTTCGTATCCCCGTTTGCATGCACAACGTCGAGGAGGACAAGATCTTCCGTCCCGCCGTTTGGAATGCATTCGGTCAGGATCCCGAGGGCGCCGATTACCGCGCTTGCCAGAACTTCGGCCCGCAATTCAAGAAGGTATAAGCTGATATAAATTGGAGAAGGAACCGTACGGATACAGGAATGTATCTGTTCGGTTCCTTTTAGATTTGCAGGGCGAGGGAAGCAAAACTGAAATAAAGGATCAGGGTAATCGTATCCACGATCGTGGTGATAAAGGGGCTTGCCATCACAGCGGGATCCAGTCCGATGCGCTTGGCACCCATGGGAAGAAGCGTTCCCACCAGCTTTGCTACGATCACGGCACACCACACAGTGAGAGCAATCAATGCGGCAACCAATACGTTATTTTGCAGGATTCCATTCTCAAGAAGTGTATGGGATCGAAATCTGAAATCAACGGCCATGATCTTGAGAAAGATCACGCTTGCCAGAGTTGATCCGCAAAGCAGAGCCGTTCGGAATTCTTTCCAAAGCACACGCCAAAGATCCTGCACGGAAATCTCTCCCAACGAAAGCCCTCGAATGACTGTGACCGAGGTTTGTCCGCCTGCATTCCCTCCGGTGTCCATCAGCATGGGCAAAAAGGCGGTCAGGATCGCGTAGGTTCCAATGGCTTTTTCAAAATAGGTGATCACAGCACCGGTAAAGGTGGCAGATACCGTGAGCAAAAGCAACCAGGGGATCCGTTTTTTCCAGGTATCCCAAATCCCGGTCTCCATATAAGGCTTGGAGGAGGGGAGAATGGCCGCCATCATTTCCATATCCTCGGTGGTCTCGCTTTTCAAAGCATCCAAAAGCTCTGAAATCTCTCGCTCGTTCATGCCGTCCAAAAGCTCGCTTTGATGCTCCGAATCGAGAAGGGCAAATATTTCCGTGGCGGTATCTTTTTTGAACAGACGAAAGATCATGCAAGCCTGTTCCTTGGGAAGCGATTCTAAAAAAACAGAAGCTTCCGGCGGATCCAATTCATCAAGCTGATGGAGAAAGGTGGCGTAGTCCTGCTCGCTTAACAGGTGCAGCAGGTACGAGGAAGTGTGATCGGTTTGTTCGTTCAAGGCATACCTCCAAAAAATACGGGAAGGACTGCTTTTATGGTGTCCTTCCCGTGTTTGGATTATGCCAGTTTATCTAAAGTTTCCTGATAGGATTTGAGCTTTTGCTCGGCATCGGCTTTGTCCGTTGCCTCCAGCATATAGTAGAATTTTATCTTGGGCTCGGTTCCCGAGGGACGGGCCACAATCACGTCTCGATTCTCAAGACGGTAATAGAGTGCGTTGGATTTCGGCATTCCCGTGGGAGTAACCTTGCCGTTTTCGGTAAAGGTTCCCAGGAGATAGTCGCCAACAAGGGTAACGGGTACGTTTCCAAATTTCGTGGGCGGATTCTTGCGGAGAGCATCCATCATAGCAGCCATACGCGCGGGACCGTCCAGTCCTTCCATGTAGATCTCTACGTTGGTCTCGTAGCAGAAGCCGTACTTTTCAAAGAGTCCGTTCAAAGCATCCGAAAGCGTCATGCCCTTCGCCTTATAGAAAGCGGTCATTTCACAAATGAGCATGGTTGCCACAACGGCATCCTTGTCGCGGGCGTGCGTGCCCTTGAGGTACCCGTAGCTTTCCTCAAAGCCGAAGAGGAACGAGCCATCGCCGGTC
>JAFVRI010000002.1 GCA_017504335.1 Clostridia bacterium | reverse complement strand
CTGAAGATGTAATTGAGAGAAGCATAGCAAGAATACCGATGTATCAAACATTGGATACCATTATAATTGATACAAACGCAAAGGATGTGGCTGTGATTGCCAATGAGATTAAGCAGTTGTAATACTGACAAATTCCAATTTGTCGAATTGCTCTTTGATCTGATCGACGAGCGCGGTATGACCGACGTGGAGTGCTACAAGAAGGCGAACATCGACAAACGCATTTTCTCGAAGATCAAGAGCAACAAGAACTATCGCCCCTCCAAGCAAACGGCGGTTGCCTTTGCCATTGCCCTGCGGCTCGACCTTGAGCAAACGCAGGCTCTGTTGGCAACGGTAGGTATGACCTTGTCAAAAAGTCGGGTGTTCGACCTGATCATTTGTTATTTCATCCAAAACGGAAGATATGACCTATATGAGATCAATGAAGCGCTGTTCGAATTCGATCAGACGCTTTTGGGAGTGTAACCATTTCACACACAATTGTAAACGGTAAGGAGGAAGCTATGTTTTTTAAACCACGCCATTGGGAGCCGAATGAGCCTGCTTGCTTGTCTCGGTATTGTCGGGTCCGGAATGCCGAAGGATACGTAAAAGAACTTCTGGAGGGATTGATCTCGGATAGAGGAGGCAACGGAGGGATCGATGTCCTTACGGTCGTTTCCGCATTGCCCGAATTTTATCTGCTCAGCGATCGGGAGGAGGGCTATGCCTTGGAGATCACCGAAAAGGAGATCCTTCTGTATGCCGAAACCGAGCGCGCCGCCATTTATGCCGCACAGACGCTGGTTCAGATGAGCAATCATGAGGGCATTTTCACGGGCAGACTGTACGATGCACCCGACTGTCCCATTCGCGGCTATCGGGTCTATTTGCCGGGCAGAGAGCATTTCCGTGAATTCTTCGATATGGTGGACACCATCTCCTACTACAAATACAATATGATTTCCTTCGAGGTCGGCGGTGCCATGGAATACAAGCGCCATCCCGAGATCAACCGCGCGTGGAAGGATTTTGCGGCAGACACGCACCGTTATTCCGGCCGTGCATATGAGATCCAATTCGGCTACCGCTGGTCGAAGAACTCCATTCACACCGACAACGCCGAGGGAGATATTTTGACGCAGGACGAGGTGCGGACGTTGATCGCCTACTGCCAAAGCAGGGGACTCACGGTTCTTCCTGAGGTACCCACCCTCTCCCACTCCGACTATATTTGCTTAGCACATCCCGAGCTTCGCGAGCGGACAGAGGATCCCTATCCCGACACCTACTGTCCGGAGCATCCCGACACCTATCCGCTGGTATTTGACCTCATGGAGGAGATTTTGGATGTATTCCACCCCACGATGGTCAACATCGGACACGACGAGCTCTATAGCGCCTGCCTATGCCCCCGATGCAAGGATAAAGAGCCCGATGACGTGTATGCCAAAGATATTACCGTGATCCACGATTGGCTGAAGGCGCGCGGAGTGGAAACCATGATGTGGGGCGATAAGCTTTTGCCTATTGTTACCACTACCGGACGTCGGTACGGCGGAGCGGGCGGCGTCTATATCAAGCGGGACGGAACAAGGCTTGACCGTCATCCGGTACTGTTCTACTGTCAGACCAAGCTCCCCCGTGATATTCTGATGCTGCATTGGTACTATGCCTTTGGCATTCAGTATGACTATGTTTACCACACCAACGGTTACCGTGCCATTTACGGAAATCTGGAGGCTACCCATGTGGAGCAATGGCGGACACGCCGTGAGATGGGTATGCTGGGTGGATTTTGCGGCAATTGGGGTTCAAACCATCCTCTCTATCTCCAAAGAAATCATCAGTATTTCGATCTGATCCTGGATGCCTACGCTCTTTGGTCGTCAACCTACGATACCAAGGATCTTCCTGCGGTTATGGAGCAGACCTTCCGGGAGTGCTTCCACCGCAAGCACGGAAATCTTTCTGAAAATCATTATGTGGTGGTCACACACACCACGGAGAGATCGGTTCCTTACCGTATTTTTTACGACGGTGTATTTATCGATGACAAGGAATACCGCATGGGTCAATATCGCCTGACCTATACCGACGGCGAGCAGGTGTTTCTGCCTGTTGTCTACGGAGAGAATATTGCAAGCGCTGATCTTCCTTGCCTCTTTGGCGCAACGCCCGAGGACTATGATCCCAATACGTTAAGTGGAAGCTCGTCTCTCAGGGAGATTTCGTACTCGACCGTGCCCACAAGGATCGGGGATAAGACGTATTATACCACCGCTTATCTGAATCCTCATCCCGAAAAAACGGTTTCCGATTTTACATACCTTCCCATTCGTGAGGAAGCGGTTACCGTTCATTCCGTTCTGTACGATTCCCGCCAAAACGAAAACGGCTTTTCTCTTTGACGGTTCGTAAAGCGTCAAACCAAGGAAGGCGTGGGTAGAAGCTACTATGCAATGAGCGAGGCAATCACCGCAGTCAGAGCTTGCCAAGCAGAAAACGGCATTCACCGAATTTCGGTGGATGCCGTTTTCCTTATCTCGCCTCGTACCGAGGCTGGCAAAAGCATAACTTTCGCCATGTCGCCCTACAAACATGCCGACGGCATGTTTTCTTTACGGGCTCACAGTTCTCAAGAGATGAGCCTTGCGGCAAATATCTTACAATCAAAACGCAATAGGGCGGTTCAATTTGTAAAGAATCCCGCCGTTCTATTTACTTTTTACTCCTTTTATGATATAATCAAACTGTTGGATTTTCGGACAAAGACGGGAGATACAATATGGATAAGCTGATCATCTTTAATTTTATATTGATTGCCATCATCGCGTTTGGGTTGTGGTTGATCAAAAAATATGTTAAGAGAGAACGCACGAAGAATCTGCTTTTGCTTTCTGCGGCGGTTTTTACGATCCTTTTCCATTACAGCCTGTTTTTATTCAAGCTGTTGGCGGGGGAGAATGCCATCGAATATTTGGGTAAGACGCCGAATCTGATTCTGCCCATCTATCCTTGTAACATCGTCATGTGGGCGGCTTTGATCTTTGCGTTCCTGAAACATAAAAAGTCGAAGGTTGGCGAATTTTTCGCGGATTATCTTTTCTGGTTTGGCATCATATCTACGTTGGTCGGTATGTTTGCCAACGTGGATTTTATCATGAATCCCACCCTTGCCGATTATGAGAATTTCAAGAGCATCACCGCTCATGCCACGCTTCTGTTTAACATTCTTTTGCTTCCGATCTTCGGCTATGTCAAGATTGATGTTATGAGAAACATGAAAAATATCCTTCTTTCCATTATTATGATGGGAATGATCGGCATTTACTGTAACCTTTTGTTTCATGCACTGGTATCCGAAGCGGCTGCATATGACATAAATTCTATGTTTTGGATCCATTCTCCCTTTGAGGGAGTCGATTTCCTGACCTATCCCGTCATTGCCTTGATCGCATTGCCGATTTATTTCGCAGTTTTCGTCGTGTGTGATTTATGCGCTCACAAAAAGGGAGAGCGGTTTTATAATAGAAGCAATCAAACCATTTGAATCTGAGAGGTTGGATGTATGACAGAATATGAAAAAATGCACAATGGAATGATTTATGATTGCCTGACGGAAGAATTGGGCGAGGTACAAAAGCACAGTCACCGTCTTTGTGAGCGGTATAACAAGCTCGGTGTGGATGATGGGGAAGAAAAGCAAACGGTTTTGAGAGAGCTTTTCCCAAGCGATGATTTCGGTGCCTACCGTTCGATGGAGACCCCGATCTTCATCGATAACTGTAAAGAAATCACCATTGGTAAAAATTTTTATTCCAACTATTCATTTTTCCTTTATTGCGGGAAATACGGTTGAGATCGGCGACAATGTTTTCATTGGGCCTTATTGTACGCTTGCGACGGGTATTCATTCGCTGATTGCCGAGGAGAGACGAATATCGGTGGATGATCAAGGTGTTGCTCACGATTTTGAATACGGAAAGCCCATCAAGATCGGAAATGACGTTTGGATCGCTTCCAACGTGACCGTATGTGGCGGCGTGACCATTGGCGACGGAAGTGTGATCGGTGCGGGATCCGTAGTGACCCGAGATATTCCCGAAGGTGTTTTGGCAGCGGGAAATCCTTGTAGAGTGATCCGCAAAATTACAGAAAAAGACAGCATGTATCTAAAGGTCAAAAGAGACTGAATCCTTAGAATACGGCATTCATCGGGTTTCGATGGATGCCGTATTCTGATCTTTACTATTTACTTTTTTGGGCGTTTATGGTATAATCAATCTGCTCAAATGATGAAAGGGGATAAGGTATGTGTGAAAGGCAAAGATGCGTATGGTGCAATCTGAAAAATCCGATCTACGTGAACTATCACGACAGGGAATGGAGTCAGCCGAGATTTGATGATGCCTATCTCTATGAGATGCTGATTTTGGAATCCTTTCAGGCAGGTCTTTCCTGGGAATGTGTGTTGAATAAACGGGAGCATTTTCGTATCGCCTACGATGGCTTTGATTGGGACAAGGTCTCGGCATACGGAGAAGAAAAGATTGCCGTGCTAATGAACGACCAAGGGATCATCCGAAACAAGCTGAAAATCAGAGCAAGCATCAAAAACAGTAAAATTTTCAAAAGGATCCGAGAGGAATACGGGTCTTTTTATGATTACCTGAAAACCTTTACGGGGGATGAGATTCGATATGAAACTGACAAGACCACCAATGATTGGTCGGATGCCATTTCAAAGGATCTGAAAGGTCGGGGCATGAGCTTTGTCGGTTCAACCATTATCTACTCTTATCTGCAAGCGATCGGTATGATCAATTCCCATGAAAAAGCGTGCTTTATGCACAAGGATGTTAAGGAGAATCTATGACACAAACAAAGAAAAGCTTTCAATATTCTCTGCGGAGAACGGTTCCCATTCTGGTGGGATTTTTTCCGGTCGGTGTGGCATATGGCATTCTGATGGCAAACCTAGGATACAATTTTATCTGGTCTGCTTTGAGTAGTCTTGTGGTATATGCGGGCTCCTTACAGATGCTGATGGTCTCGTTTTTGATGAACAACGTACCCATCCTTACGGTGGTCATTATGTCGTTGCTTCTCAATAGCCGACATATTTTTTACGGCATTTCCTTCATTGAAAAGTTCAAAACTTACGGATTTTGGAAATATCTGCTCATTTACGGAATGTCCGACGAGAACTATTCGCTACTTTGCTCGTATCGGGAAAAAGAGGGAGTCAACGAAAAGCAGGTTCATGTGTTTTCAGCCATATTGATTTGGTTTTACTGGATTTTGTTTTCGGCATTGGGCGGACTCATCGGAGCGTTGATCACATTTGACACAACGGGAATTGACTTTGCGCTGACCGCACTGTTTGTGGTCATTTTAATCGATCAACTCAAAGGAGCAACCTCCAAGCTTCCGGGAATCATCGGCGGTGTTTCGTCCGTGATATGGCTTCTTATTTTGGGAGCGGATCATTTTCTTTTGCCGTCGCTCATATCTACAGTGGCGGTGCTGATCTGCTTAAAGAAAAGAATCCCACTTGATAAGGAGGTGGGATAAATGCCGATTTCTGTAACACAATCGATCCTCATTATTCTGATCTGTGCCGCTTGCACCGCCTTGGAGCGCTTTCTTCCGTTTCTCGTTTTCAGAGAGGGAAGGACTCCCGCCATTGTGGGATACCTTGGCAAAATCCTTCCCATGGCGATTATGGCAACGCTGGTGATCTATTGCCTGCGCGGAACCACCTTTACTTCCTTTTCGGGCTTTCTCCCACAGCTGATCGCGGTGGCAGTGACGGTACTTTTTCATTTATGGAGACGCAATACCTTGCTCAGCGTTCTCGGTGGAACCGTGGCTCACATGTGTTTGGTTCAATTTGTATTTGTTTGATTTTTAAAAGAAAAATCATTGACTTTTTCTTGAAAAGTGGTATAATGGACATATGGCAGGAATGCCAAATGATAAATGAGGTGAAGAGATGAAAAAGATTATTGCGCTTTTTTGTGTGTTGGCAATTGCGCTGACCATGCTCGCATCTTGCGATTTGAGTTTAGACCACGACCACGAATTTTCCGATGAAAAA
Source organism: Clostridia bacterium (assembly GCA_017504335.1). GTDB lineage: Bacteria > Bacillota > Clostridia > Oscillospirales > CAG-272 > HGM12713. The sequence continues at coordinate 4,253 of JAFVRI010000002.1, read as the reverse complement.
TGGGATTATGATGCGGATTATCATTGGCATCCCTGTGTCGTTTCGGACAGCTGCGGAGAGCAAAAGGACAAGGAACCCCACGCGTTTACATCCTTTGAGGATGCAGACGGTAACGTGCATATGGTCTGTGAGGTTTGCGGAGCCATTGAAAATGAGATAGCCCCCGATGATAGCGGAGACGGCTCTGACACCGATGCGGTAACGGTTCCCGAGCATACCCATGAGTACGGTGAGACGCTGCAGAGCAATGCCAGATATCACTGGTATGCATGCCTGACCGAGGGATGCGGTCAACAGAAGGACAAGGTCGGTCATGTCTTCGGTAACCCCGAGGTGACTTATGCCGACAAGGAGATCGTTGTCAAGTATACCTGCGTGGATTGCGGATATGAAAACACGGTTCGCGAAGAGGTAAAGACCGAGGTCGATAACGCGGTTGCTTGGAATGAGGCGTTTAAAAACTTTAAGCTGGTTAACTTTACCATGGACGTATTGATGGTCGGTCAGAGTCATACCCAGCACAATCACTGCGTAGTAACTGAAAATGAAGCATACTATTGCATTCCCGATACGGATGGAGTCGGTAACGAATTTTACACGGTTCCCAACGGTGACGGAACCTATACGACCTATCAGAGAAACCATTCTAGAGACCCTTTTAAAAAGCTGGGAGATACCTCTGACTCTTTCTTGAAGGGAGCTCAGACCGAGACCGTGATCCAGGTATCCTTTGAGAACAACTTCGAAAAGTTTACCTATGATAAGGAAACCGCAAGCTACGTATGCGATGAGATAATCCCTTGTGTGTTTTACAGATTTGACGGAACTGCCAATGAGCAGACCCTTTATTGCTATGAAAGCGTCGTAAAGCTTACCGACGGTGCCATCAGCTATATTGAGTCCAAGTACTATATCGGAGAACCGAATCCGGAGGGATTCGAACAGTCCTTTAAGTATTATAACATTGGCATGTCCGCGGTAGAGGTTCCTCAGAGCGTGATTGATTCCGCTGTGATTGGAACTCCCCCCGAGAATGAGGAGGAGAATCTAACCGAGACCGTTCCCTTCAATGAAATTGATGTGGATTTCTATTATTGGACTGCTGAAAATGAATACGTTGACCTGTCTCAAGAGAATGTTCATGTACTCTCCGAGGATATTCTGTGGGAGCCCGGCTACAACCAGGTTGTGTATTTTTCGCTGACCAACAAGAGTGTGTTGGCAACAAGGTGTGTACTCGAAATGTTTGTTGAAAATGTGGGTGACGTGAATCTTTCCGATGTGTTGATTTACGAGGTAATCCCGGACGCGCAATATGGATCGCTTAACACCCGTCTGCAGGGAGGAGATCCCCTTGATCACCCGTATGTGCCGATTGCAGAGATCTTGCTTGAGCCCGGAGAGACAGCATATTATGCGATTCAGGTTGCAATGATTGATTCGGCATCCTCAGACTATATGGGCGCGGATATTCGGGCGCAGCTGCAGATGAAGGTACTCCTTGTTGATGATGAGGATGATAGCTTTAATCAGGACTATGATCCCGACTATTATCCCGAGTACAGTGAAGAGGTGCCGGATGTAGAACACGAGGTGGTTCCTCCTTCCGCTGAAGTAGAGGACAAGGACGAAGAGAACAATTCTTACGATGAAAATGCGGCGTTCCCTTCTGTTGAAGAGGAGGACAACGGTGAGAATGAAAAGCTTCCCTCGAATGACGGTAATGACGTCTCCTACGACACCGAAAAGGATGAGCCCATAGTCGAAGAAGCACACCCCATCGATTGATCTGCGGATCAACAATAAAAGAGCAGGACGGAGACATGATGTCTCTGTCCTGCTTTTCTCTGTGAAGCGATCAGGATTCCTTTTTTCCTTTTCGCATTTCTGCTTGCTTGATTTTGTATAGCTCCTCCGCGGCGAGCTTGACCTTGGCAACGATGGCGGCATTCTTTTTGGGAAAGCAATAAAAGAGGTGCTTCTTGTTGCCCAAGGAGATTACGTCGCTGATCTCATAAAAATAGTAGTCGGAATTGACGGTGTAGGAAGCAAGAGGGGAGTGCATGTATTCGTACGCACCGTCCTTGCCGAGCAGACGGAATCCGTCCTCGTTGTGAATCAAATGACCATCCTCCACGCGGTACATGGCTTTGTAGTCCACCATCATATAAACGTCCGTATCGGCTTCAAAGCGGTATTCGCCCCGAAGTAGCTCCTCACGTACCTGCTCTCGCTCCCAGCGAAACCAATCGGGAATATGATCAAAGATCCCATCTCCGTCGGTGGCACGCAGTTCGCCGTATTCGGTCAACTCATATACCTTGCCGCAGGCATGACAGGTCAGGGTCGTACCCTTACCCTCGGTCTTTCCCTCTGCCATACAATGGGGACATTTATAGAGCACGCGCTCAAGCCCGTCTGCACGAAAATCCTCGGTGATGGCGATCTTGTTTTCCCTTTGCCAACGGAAGGCATCAAAGGAAAAGACCGCTCGAAGCCTTGCGTTGATCTCATCCGCCGACAGGGTCTCCAGATCTTCGGGGGAGAGAAGATAGGTCACATCCACCGTCAGATCCACCTTGCGGTGGCGAAGCATATTGTAAAGAGGCTCTCGCAGAAAAGCACCGTTGGCGATCATGGTGATCACGGGAACCTTTTGACGCTTTACAAAGGCACCGAGGCTGTCGGGAAGCGTAGATGCGGTTCCGTCAAAGGAATAAACTGCCTCCGGGTACATCAGAACCGTCGTTTTCAGCTCCTTAAGCGCATAGGAAATATCCTTCAGAAGGGTCAGATCGGCAACGAACTTTTGAGTCGGAATGCAGCCGATCCTTCTCAGAAGCCACGCAAGCCCCACATAGGCATCGGTGGTGGTCACCGTAGAAAAGGGGCGGGGATACAGATAATTGGCGGCGATCTGCATGTCGATAAAGCCGGAGTGATTCATCAGCATGATCGCAGGCTCCTTCTTGCCAAGACGGTCCATGCCGCTTTCTCGGTAGGTGACATTATATTTCTTCAGATTGGATGCGGAAATACATTTAATCAGGGTCCGAAAGAAGGGGCCGATTTTCTTAGGGGGATGATGTGGGGGAGTGGGTAGCGACATGACCTCCTTGTAGGTCAGATCCTTGATTTTAATTTTCATGGTGGCTCCTTATTGTTTTAGAATCCGAGGGATTGCAACAGATCATATCGAATTTCCTCGGTGAAATCTTGAGGGCCTGAGATCAGAAGAATTTCATCGGCAGACAAAGAATCGAGGGAAGAGCGAATGACATCCTTTTTCTTGATAAAACGCAATGTCATCCCATCCGTTTCATTTCGATCGGATAGGAGAACCACCCGTTGAATTTTGTAGTTCATTTCCGAAAGGGTCTGAATATAGGGCTCTACCAGTTCTCCGTCAGGAAGGAGAAGCCGAATGGATGATCCGATCATGGAACGGAAATCCGAGAGCGATTCCAGAACCGTTCCGATGGCAACCTTGGCATGGGTACTGTCCGCGATAATGGTAGGAGAAGAGGAAAGAACCTCAAATTTTGCAGGGATTTTTACGTTGGCAAGTCCCAATGCTTTTTGCTCCTCGGAAACGGAAAAGCCCATTCGTCCCAGCATAGAGAGTGACTCCAATGCAACGGTGGCATTGGTAATCTGAAATTTTCCGCAAAGGCCCAAACGAAAGGGGGTTCCTTGGTAGGAAAATTCGGTGTTGCGCAGGGTCAGACGACCGAGAGCGATCTGCGAGCGCGCGGGAATGGTCAATCGGCATTGAACAGACGCACAGGTATTGGCGATTAAGGTATGTGCCTCTCGGTTTTGAGGTGCGCTGACGATCTCACGGATTCCATGTCGAATCGAGGTGCGGATTGCTTGCATTTCCTGACGGTCCGCGTGAGGGATCGCACCGCAAATGACGGCGGCAAAGGGAGGGGGGAGAAAGCGGGTGGGATCCTGGTTCTGCGGATCGATTTCCACAAAGCAGAATCGACACCCCGATTGGCGAAATGCCAAAAGAGCCATACAAAGAAACAACTCGGATTGGGTCAAAACCAAGGGAGATTCCTTGAGTGCGTCATCGACTCGGTTCAGATCCGCTACCGTCTGACGGATTTTTGCAACCAGCTCGGCTGTCTGATCCATGGAAAGAGGCTCATTTCCGATTCGAACCGAGCGGCGGGGATCCTTGAGATTGGCGGAAAACAGGCATCCTACGAGATAAGGGGAATTCCGATAGACCGACAATAGCATTT
>JAFVRI010000140.1 GCA_017504335.1 Clostridia bacterium | reverse complement strand
TGTATCGCCCTACATTACGGCATCCATCGTCATTCAGCTGCTGACAATCGCCATTCCTGCCCTCGAGAGATGGTCCAAGGATGGAGAGAACGGCAGAAAGAAGATTACGGCATTGACCCGTATCATTACCATTGCGTTGGCACTTGTTACCGCAATCGGTTACACCATCTACCTCAACAGCTCCGGCATGCTGGTCGAAAAGCTTGTAGGATTTACCGGATTCTTCCGTGGCATGATCATGGTTCTGTGCTACTGCGCAGGCGCTGCTTTGGTCATGTGGATGGCAGAAAAGATCAATGAGTCGGGTATCGGAAACGGTATCTCCATGATCCTGTTTGCCAACATTGTTGCCGGAACCTACACCGCACTGACCGTGCTTTGGAATCAGGCGTTTGGAACCGGATTTAACTGGGTCGGATTGGTTTGCTCGATCGTATGTGTCCTTGTCTTTACGGCAATGATCGTTCTGATCGTGTGGATGTCCGATGCGGAAAGAAGAATTCCGATTCAGTACGCAAAGCGTGTAGTCGGCCGCAAAATGTACGGTGGACAAAACTCTCACCTTCCTTTGAAGGTAAATATGGCAGGCGTTATGCCGATTATCTTCGCGAACTCTATCGTAGCGATTCTTCCTACGATCGCAAGCTTTATGCCGAACACCGGCTTTGCTAATTTCGTGAACAAGTGGCTTGGACCCAACACCTGGATTTACTTCGGTGTATTCCTGGTGCTCCTGGTTGCGTTCGCATTCTTCTACGTGATGATCTCCTTCAACCCCGTAGAGGTTGCAAACAACATCAAGAACAACGGCGGTGCCATCCCCGGTATCCGCTCCGGACGTCCTACCATTGAATTCGTGAAGAAGGTATTGAACCGCGTGACGCTGGTTGGCGCTCTGCTGGTTGCGATTATCGCATGCTTCCCCATGCTGATCTCCAATGTAACGAACTACTTCAACCCTGTTGCAGGTATGTTCGCGGTACTGAGCTTCGGCGGATCGTCCCTGATGATCGTAGTCGGTGTTGCTCTTGAGACCGTAAGAGATCTGGAGGCTCAGATGTCGCTTCGCAACTACAAGGGCTTCTTGGATTGATTTCGATCAACAATCGATTTGGAGGAAACTATGAGATTGATCATTATGGGCGCTCCCGGTGCGGGTAAGGGTACCCAATCCGAAAAGATTTCCGCAAAATGGAATATCCCTGCCGTATCGACGGGCGATATGCTCCGCGCGGCAGTCAAGGAAGGAACTCCTATGGGTCTGACGGCAAAGTCTTACATGGACGGCGGTCAGCTGGTCCCCGACGAGGTCGTGATCGGAATTATTAAAGATTATCTTTCTTCGGATAAGTGCAGCGATGGATTTATCTTGGACGGCTTCCCCCGTTCCATTCCTCAGGCTGAGGCATTGGACGCAATGGGTGTGAAGATCGATGCGGTTCTCAGCATCGAGGTTGCGGATGAAAAGATCGTAGAGAGAATGAGCGGACGTAGAATCTGCTCCTCCTGCGGTGCATCCTACCACGTAGCTTATAAGGCACCGAAAACCGAAGGTATCTGTGATCACTGTGGATCGGCACTCTATATCAGAGATGACGATGCCGCAGAAACTGTGCTGAAGCGTTTGACTACCTATCACAACACCACCGAGCCGCTGAAGGAATACTACGCGGCAAAGGGACTGCTTGTGTGTGTCGAAGGACAGGAAGAGGTAGCGGACACGACAGCAGAGGTCATGAAGGCGCTCTCGAAATTTGAGGCGTAAGCAATCATGATTCAACTGAAAAATTCTACTCAGATTTCAGTGATGATGGACGCGGGTCGCATCACGGGCGAGGCATTGCTCGTCGCCCGTGAGCACGTCCGCGAGGGCATCAGCACCTGGGAGCTGGATAGCCTGATTCGCAAGTATATCGAGAAATGCGGCGCAAAACCCTCGTTTCTCGGATATAGCGGATTTCCCGCTTCCGCTTGTATCAGTGTGAATGATGAAGTGATTCACGGAATCCCTTCCAAGAAGAGGATTTTGCGTGAGGGCGACATTGTGAAGATTGATGTGGGAGCATATTACAAGGGATTCCACGGAGACAGCGCCAGAACGATTCCGGTCGGCAACGTCAGCGAAGAAGCCATGCGCCTCATTGAGGTGACGCGGCAGAGCTTCTTTGACGGAGTCGAGGCCGTAAAGGTCGGCAATCGGATCGGCGATGTTGGCAGTGCCATTCAGGCACGTGTGGAAGGTGCAGGCTTCTCGGTGGTGAGACGCTACATCGGACACGGAATCGGACATGAGCTTCATGAATCTCCCGAGGTTCCGAACTTCGGAACGGCAGGACGGGGAACCCGTCTCTGCGCAGGAATGGCGATTGCCATTGAGCCTATGGTCAACGTAGGCACTGAGGAGGTTTACGAAATGCCCGACGGATGGACGGTAAAAACCCGTGACCACAAGCTGTCGGCGCACTATGAAAACACGGTTGTGCTCACCTCTCAGGGAGCGGTGATTACGACATTGGTGGATCCAAACTTTTAAGTTGAATTACGTATCACAGAACAAGCAAGAGGAGGATTTGTCGTGCCGAAGGATGACGTAATCGAATTTGAAGGCGTTGTAGTTGAGGCGCTTCCCAACGCAACCTTCAAGGTAAAGCTTCCCAATGGCCATATCGTAACGGCTCATATTTCGGGAAAGCTTCGCATGAATTATATCAGAATACTGCCTGGTGATCGCGTAACCATTGAGGTTTCCGTATATGACCTCAACAAGGGACGTATCACATGGCGTGCAAAGTAATAAAGAAAGGGTTGGTGTAATAATATGAAGGTTAAACCATCCGTTAAGAAGATTTGCGAAAAGTGCAAAATCATCAAGAGAAAAGGCAAAGTAATGGTTATCTGCGAGAACCCCAAGCACAAGCAGAAACAGGGCTGATTGCCGAAAAATCTAACAGAGAGGTATAAACAGTATGGCTCGTATAGCTGGTGTTGATATTCCGAACAACAAGCGCGTAGAGATCGCTCTGACCTATATTTACGGTATCGGTCGCAAGAGCTCCAACGATATTCTGGCTAAGACCGGAATCGATCCCGACAAGCGCGCAAAGGATCTTACCGAGGACGAAATCGCAAAGCTTCGTGCGGGTGCGCCCGATACTGCGTTACGGTCTGTAGGAACCGGATGAGGCTGCCATATGGCGGTAAATTGAGGTGGTACCACGGGGTAAAACTCGTCCTCTGCGTAATGCAGGGTTTTTTTAT
>JAFVRI010000139.1 GCA_017504335.1 Clostridia bacterium | reverse complement strand
TCTAAAAGCGACCAAAAAACCAGTCCTAACTAACTTCTCAATCCAACACACGATATACCGACAACAAGGACTCACCCAAGACCTTGGCGATAGAAGCGGCGGTTGCCTCGTCGCAGGGAGCGCCGAGGAGGGCAACGGTGTCGTCCACTACCTTCATATCGTCGAAGGCGAGGGCAGCGGGGATCTCCGCACCGCTCTTGAGGATCCACATTCTGCGGCAGACGTAGCCCGCGAAGTCTGCCATGTCGGAGTCGGTAGCCGCCTCCCAAAGGATGGGCTTGGGATCGGCATCGCGGTTGGCGATGATGTCGATGATATCGGCGACCACAGCGCTTGCCGTGGGGAGCTTGCCCGCACCGGGACCGTAGAACATGACCTCACCCACCATATTGGCATTGACGAGAATGCCGTTGAACACACCGTCAATGCGGGAAAGCGGATTGACAGCGGGAACCATACGGGGAGAAACAAACGCGGTCAGCTTTCCGTCGGTCAGCGCGGCATGACCGATGAGCTTCATGCTGAAGCCAAAGGCGGCGGCAACATGGGTGTCGGTCAGAGAAATGGCGGTAATGCCCTCGGTGGGAATGGTCTTGGGGTCAGCCAGCTTGCCCGAAGCAAGTGCCGCCAGAATGACGATCTTGCGGGCGGCGTCAATACCGTCCACATCGGCAGAGGGATTTGCCTCCGCATAGCCGAGGCGCTGAGCCTCCTTCAGAACATCCGAGAAGGGCGTGCCCTTGTCGCGCATTTCGGTGAGAATATAGTTGGTGGTACCGTTGAGAATACCGCTGATCTTGGCGACCTTATTGGAGGAAAGATCGTTGATCATGGGACGGATCACGGGAATGCCGCCGCCTACGCTTGCCTCAAAGAGATAGCGAACGCCATGCTCTCTTGCCAGGGCGCAAAGCTCCACACCGAAGGTGGAGACCACCTCCTTGTTGGAGGTCACCACGTTCTTGCCCGCCATGAGACATGCCTTGGTGAAATCGTAGGCAGGGTGCGAGCCACCCATCATTTCGGCGACCACCGTTACCTCGGGGTCGTTCAGGATCGTATTGAAATCGTGTACCACGAGAGAGCCGAAGGGGCTGTCGGGGAATTCCCGCAGATCAAGAATGTACTTGATCTCATAAGCGCATCCGAGGCGCTCCTCAATGATTTTTTTATTTTCGGTCAGAACCTCTGCCGTGCCGCTACCGACGACACCGAAGCCCAAGAGTGCGATCTTTACCATGGTTATTGTCCTCACAAAAACAGAATAACGGTTTCCAAAACAGGAAACACACCAACATTATAACACAGTTTTCGAAAAAAAGCAAACATTTCCCAAAAAAACTTGAAAAAAAAAGAAAAACGTGGTAAAATATACGAAAGGCTAACACAGGGAAGAAAGGAAGAAGGCATGAGCGGACTGATCGGCAATGTGAGAAACGTCAAAATATTTGTACTGTATCTGATGGAAAATATTAACTATCCCATGGATTTTGTCACCATCAACGACATCGTGATGCAGACCGACTACGTGATGTATCTGGATCTGGCGGAGGCATTTGCCGAGTTGACGGATGGGGAACTGATCGAGAAGATCACCGAGGAGGGCGAGGATCGCTACCGCATCACCGATAAGGGTCGGCATGTGGCAAGAGAGCTGAAGAGCGATATTCTGCCGGGGATCTTAGACAGAGCCCTAGAGGCGGCATTGCGCTACTTGAATTTCAAGGAGAGAGGCATCGTTCCGCGGTGTACGGTGGAGCGAGTCGAGGGCGACCGCTTTGCGGTCACCTGTAGCTTTACTGAGCAGAAGGTTTGTATCTTTTCTCAGACTCTGATCGTGGATACGGAAACCAGGGCGCTTCAGATGCAAAGCAACTTTTATGAGAGGCCCGAGGCGGTCTATCGCGGAGTGCATGCGCTTTTGTCGGGTAATGTGAACTATTTGTTCGATTGATTTTTGTTTATTTTGACAGGATTTGTGAAATTTCGTTAAAAAAACACAAAAATAATTTTTAAAAACCTATTGACATTATGCAAATTCATGATATAATTAGGAGTAGCGGAAGGTGCGGAGTTCAATATTTTGCACCGAATGCGGATGAGAAAAAGAGTGAATGATCCCATGAGTAAAGACAAGAGTTCCGAAACCAGAGGTGTCACGGCACAGAGCCGCGGCAAAAAAGACAGTAAGACTCGTGCTCAAACTCTCGGCTGGATAATGTCCGTTCGAGAAGGGAGTCAGGAGTCCTTTTCTTCGTTGCTGGAGCGATACCGACCCCTGATCGAGGGAGCGGTCAGCCGCTTTGCCAATGATGGGATTACCGAGCTTGCCGGGGAGGATCTTCGCCAAGAGGCAAGTCTTTCGTTCTATCAATCGATTCTGACCTACGATCCCGAGCAGACCGAGGTGGAATTCGGATTATATGCCAAGATCTGCATCAACAATGCCTTGGTCTCGAGAATGCGAAAGCTGAAGCAACGCAGACCCGATGAGCCCTTGCCCGAGGAGATCGGGGATTGGCAGGGCGCGGGAGATCCCGCGGAGCCTGTGTTGGAACAGGAGCGAATGGATGCGCTCTATAAACGGATCCGAGGAGTTCTTTCGGACTATGAGTGCCGCGTGTGGAGTCTCTACATGGCAGGCAGAAGTGCCAAGGGCATCGGCGAGATCGTGGGCAAGGATGAGAAATCGGTGACCAATGCCATTTATCGCATCCGAAAAAAGCTCAGGGCAGAGCTGAATGAGATCAACTGACCATCTAACATTGAATGAATCGGGAAAGACCCGTTCAGATACCGATCTGCGTGTTCTTCGCACGTATGACGGGAAAAATCACCAAAATCAAAGCGAGGTAAAATCATGAACGAAGAAGTAAAAATCGGCGAAGTAATGGAAGACGAGTTTGTGGATGAAACTCTGGTTTGCAAGGAGTGCGGAAACGAATTCGTATTCACCGCAGGCGAGCAGAGATTCTACAAGGAAAAGGGCTTTATGAACAAGCCCAAGAGCTGCAAGGCTTGCCGCGACGCAAAGAAAAATGCGGGAAGAGCTCCGCGCGAGTACTTCGAGACCACCTGCGCAAAGTGCGGCGGTGTGGCTAAGGTTATCTTCCAGCCCTCCAATGACAGACCTGTATATTGCAGCGCCTGCTTCGAGGAAATGAAGAACGCTCAGTAACTTTACGTATCAAACGAAAATTGATATTCATCAATGAGCATAAAAGGGAGCTGTTGCGACGCAATGGCTCCTTT
>JAFVRI010000138.1 GCA_017504335.1 Clostridia bacterium | reverse complement strand
TGAAAGTTTTGCGGAGCTTTTTCAAAAGCGACCGCGTCCTTTTCTTTTCCTAACTATTTATTTAGCTCTTCCTCAAAGAGCGTATTCACCACCGAGGGATTGGCTCTGCCGGAGGTTTTTGACATGACCTGACCCACAAGGCTTTTGACGGCGCGGGTCTTGCCTGCACGGTAGTCGGCAACGGAGCGGGGATTGTCCGCAAGGATTTGACGAATGAGAGGCAGGAGGGTTTCTCGGTCGTTGATTTGTGAGAGATTTTCCTCTTGCACAGCGAGAGCGGGATCAAAGTCAGCCGAGGCGAGTCGGGGGAGAAGCTTTTTGGCGGTGGCACCCGAGATCGTGCCGTCACCCAAAAGGGTGGCAAGAGCGGCGATTCTCGCAGAAGCGATGGGTGAGGAAAAGTCCTCCGCGTCAGAGAGACGAAGCAGCTCGGTGAGGATCAAATTGGCGGCATATTGGGGATAGGCGGTGGCATTTGCCGCCTCCTCGAAATAATCCGCAAGGGCGCGATCCGAGGAGAGCAGGGAGGCATCGTACTCCGAAAGCCCGAAATCCTTGCAAAAGCGAGTTCTTCGACGGTCGGGCAGCTCGGGGAGGGATCCCCTGATGGCATCGATCTCCGCCTCGGACAGATGAACGGGAGGCAGATCGGGATCGGGGAAGAAGCGGTAGTCCGCCGCGCTTTCCTTTTTGCGCATTGCCTCGGTTTTTCCTGTATCGGGATCAAACCGACGGGTTTCGCGAAGAATTGGCTGACCCGATTCCAAAAGGGCGATCTGACGCGCCGATTCCGCCTCGATTGCCTTGGCGGCAAAGGCGAAGGAATTGAGGTTCTTGATCTCGGTTCGTGTACCGAGGATAGGATCTCCCTTTTTGCGTACCGACAGATTCACATCGGCACGGAAGGAGCCCTCGTTCATGCGGCAATCGGATATGCCGATGTAGCGAAGCAGGGCGCGGAGCTTCTGAAGATAGCTCTTGGCTTCCTCAGCTGAGCGCAGATCGGGCTCGGAGACGATCTCAATGAGGGGAACTCCGCACCGATTATAGTCGATCATGGTACCCGCTTTCGGGTCATGGATCAGCTTGCCCGCGTCCTCTTCGATGTGAATGCGGGTGATGCCGATGACCTTTTCTCCCTCGGGGGTAGGAATGGTAAGCGCGCCGCTTCTGCAAAGCGGACGGTCATATTGAGAGATCTGATACGCCTTTGGCAGATCGGGATAGAAATAATTCTTGCGATCCTGACCCGAAACCGTGTCAACGGTACAGGACAGCGACAGTCCCGCCTTGGCGGCAAGACGGACCACCTCACGGTTGAGGACGGGAAGCGCGCCGGGAAGTCCCATGCAAACGGGGCAGATTTGGGTATTTGGCTCAGCTCCGAACTCGGTAGGGCAGGAGCAGAAGATCTTTGTGCGGGTGTTCAGCTCTACGTGAACCTCCAGACCGATGACGGTCTCGTATGCGGAATGGGTCATGGCTGTCTCCTTTCAAGGGTGGATTCCAACGCATATCCCGCGCGTAAAAGTGTTGCCTCATCAAAGGCTCTGCCCATGAGCTGAACCGAGAGAGGAAGTCCTTTTTCGGTTTTGCCGAAGGGGAGAGAAAGGGCGGGCAATCCGCAGAGCGGGGCGGGGAGACAGAAGAGATCCTCCGAGAGCCGAAGGGCGGCATTCTCCTTTTTGGCGCCAAACGCATAGGGAGGTGTCGGCGCGGTGGGGAGAAGCAGAAGATCATAGCGGGAAAGAAGCTTGGAGGTTTCCTCCCGAAGAAGCGAGCGCGCGGCTCGCGCTTTTTTGTAATAGGCATCGTAGGAGCCCTCGGAGAGAACATAGGTGCCAAGGAGAATGCGGCGCTTGACCTCGGTGCCGAAGCCCTCGGAGCGGGAGCGGCACATCAGCTCCTCTGCCGAGTCGAACGTCTTGGCGCGCAAGCCGTAGCGTACGCCGTCAAAGCGGGCAAGATTAGAGGAAGCCTCTGCGCTTGCCATGATGCTGTATGCCGCCGTGGCATAGCGAAGAGAGGGAAGGGGGACGTCCTCGACTGTGGCGCCGAGATGGCGAAGGGTATCTGCCGCCATGGAAAGGGCAAGCCTCACCGACGGGTCGGCGGCAACCACCAAGGGATCGGAAAGCACTCCGATGTTCATGCCGTTTACCCCTCGCTCCATATCGTTCAGGAGATGGGGCATAGGATGCTCACGGGAGGTGGCATCCCTCGGATCTCTGCCGAGAATCGCCTCCAGCGCAAGGGCACTGTCCTTGACGGTTCGGGTCAGAGGACCGATCTGATCAAAGGAGGAGGCATAGGCAATGAGACCGTAGCGGGAGACCGCGCCGTAGGTGGGGCGCAGACCGCAGATGCCGCAGAAGGCGGCGGGCTGACGGATCGAGCCACCGGTGTCCGTGCCGAAGGCCAGGGGGGTCTGACAGGCGGCAACCGCGGCGGCAGAGCCACCCGACGAGCCACCGGGTACAAGGGTGGGATCGATGGGGTTTTTTGTCATATGAAAGGCAGAATGCTCGGTGGTCGAGCCCATGCCGAATTCGTCCATATTGGTTTTTCCCAGAAGAACGGTGCCTGCTCCTTTGAGTGCCTCGGTAACGGTGGCGTCATAGGGAGGACGGTAGTCCTTGAGCATATGGGAGCCGCAGGTGGTGGGAATGGCGCGGGTAGAAATATTGTCCTTGAGCGCCACGGGAATGCCTGCCAAGGGGGAGAGGACTTCGCCGTGGGCACGGCGCTGATCGATCTCGCGAGCGGTTGCAAGGGCATCCTCGGGAAGAAGCGTCAAAAAGGCACCGAGATGTGCGTCGGTCTCCTCGATCCTTGCAAGACAAGCCTTGGTCAGCTCGACGGAGGAATATTCTTTTTTTGCGAGTGCCTCGGTATGCTCCGAGAGCGTTCTGTAAATCAGATCGGACACGGTGTGCTCCTTTTTTGAAAATGAAAAATGAATGCTTGGAAAACGGAATTCTCCCGAGATCCTTTGCTTTGCTCAAGGCGAAGGCGCTTCAGATACAGATAAACCCGTCTTTTTGTGCGGGGGCGTTGGCTAAGGCATCCTCGCGGGGGAGACAGGGGGCGGGGGTGTCGTCACGGGTCAGCGAGGGGGTGTTTTCCGGAAGAGCATCTTGTTCCGATTCCGAAAGATCCCGCAGACTTTGGCAAAGCGAAAGCAATCCATCCAGATCCTCGGAGAGCGCGTGTGCCTCGGCCTCTGTTACCGAGAGCCTCGCAAGGGCAGAGAGGTGAAAAAGCTCGTTCTGTTTCATTCCTCGTCCTCCCTGTATCCTTCGGCTGCCGCGCGGAGCAGCTCGGAAAGATCCTCCATGTGGGAAAACAACAGATGCAGGGTCTCGCCGCCCTCTTTGACGGTGACCAAAAGAAAGATTGCGGGACGGAAATCGATCCGATAATCAAAGATCCTTTTTCTGCCCGTCTTGAATTTCTTCCATGCGGCAAGGGATGCGCCGCCGTCCGAGAAATCAAAGAGTCGGACGCTCTCGATATGGTGTAGGCTCACACGGCAGACCGTAACGGGACGCTTGCCGTTGGTTGCCGATTCGGTGACCGTCAGATCGGGCTCTCCTTCGCCGTTCTCTTCCATACGGTAGATATAGAGCTTGGTCAGGTATCGGGTGGTGAGAAAGACCGCTGCAGTTAAAAGAAGGATGGCAATGGTCTGAAAGATCCAACGGAAGGAATAATCTCCCATCAGGGTCGTGATTGCCAAGAGGGCGAAGGCACCTCCAAACAGAAGAAGGATCAGATTTCTTGCGGTTTGATTGCTTTTTTGAGGGATCCATTGACGCATATTTTCCTACTCTCTTTTTCGTGAATTTTCGTTTTTTCCTTGAATTTATTCATAGGGTGTGGTATAATAGAATGAATATATTTATCATTATAACGAAAAGGAGAAGAAATGTCAAGGGTTTCACGTGCATTCCGCTGGAGCGGACGGATCATCAAGTTTCTTTTCTTCTGTGTGGTTTTTGGTGTGATCCTTCTTTTGCTTTGGAGAATGTTTTCCTCAAGCGATCCCGAGTCTATGGAGCGACTTACGCCCAACGACGCGCTGGCGATCGCCTATGAGCAAAAGGGAGACGATCTCTATCTCTTCCGTCAGGAGCAGCGAAGCGTTACCAGCGGAGAGAATAATTACGGATATTTCTCGGTGACCGACGCGGTCTTTATTCCCGATGCCAATCAGATCCAGGTAGTGGTTCGCTACAACAACAGCACCCTGCGCTCGCTTGCCGAGGACAAGGGGCTTCCCGCCGTTCCCGATCGGAGCGAGGAGCTTTTTGACGTGACGCTGACGGTTGCTACCGATCTGACCCCCGAGAACCAATCGGACAACTACGGCAACGATGAGACTGCCGTGGCATTTGCCCGTGTGCATGCCACGTCCGTGACCTCCGACACCAAGAATCTTTACAATTACCGTCGGTTCGTATTTGACCTTGGCACCGCGGAGCTTTCTCTGTCCGAGCTGATGGATAAGGGACTTTTGCTGGCGGTCTACACCGACATTTACTACAAGGGCGACGTGAATTACGAGGAGCCTGCCTACGGTACGCTTTGTGTGTTCGACTACGTGACCAAGATCGAGTGGGATCGTATCGGCGGCGATGACAAGGATGTTCTTCGGGATTATATGGAGAGGAAATAATGGAAGAATTGGAGACGAAACGGTTTCAGAAAAACGACAACGGCTTTGTCTGCGCCCATTGCGGCAGGGAGGTCCCTCCCTTGGGCTATACCTCCCGCAACCATTGCCCCTTTTGTCTTTGGTCGTTGCACGTGGACATTCTGCCCGGTGACCGAGCCAACCCTTGCGGCGGCGGACTTCGTCCCATACGGACCGAGCCCGATCCCAAGAAGGGATTTGTGATCGTGCATCGGTGCGAGAAGTGCGGAGAGATCCGCCGCAACCGTGCGGCGCTGAAGGGAGATACTCCCGACAATCACAGCCTGCTGATCCGTCTGACGGCGGGGATCGACGGGCAATCATAAGAAGTTGAGGATGTTCACATGAGAAATCTGCTGAGCGAGATCGAGGAGCGGATGCCCACCTTTTCCAAGGGGCAGAAGCTGATTGCCAATTACATTCTGGAAAACTACGACAAGGCGGCATACATGACCGCCTCCAAGCTTGGAAAGCTGGTGGAGGTATCCGAGTCCACGGTGGTACGCTTTGCCATTGAGCTGGGCTTTGGGGGATACCCCGAGTTTCAGCATGCCCTGCAGGAGATGGTCCGTACCCGTCTGACCTCCTTTGAGCGTATGGAGGTGACCAACAGTCTGATCGGAGACGGAGACGTACTGTCCAAGGTGCTGCTTGGCGATATGGAAAAGATTCGGGGAACCCTTGGTGATATTGACCGCGAAGCCTTTGAGGGCGCGGTGGCGCATATTGTGAGGGCAAAGAATATCTATATTCTCGGTGTCCGTGCCTCCTCCTCTTTGGCGGGCTTTCTGGCACACGGACTACAGATGATCTTTGACAGCGTCAAGCTGGTGCAGACCACCTCGGGCAGCGAAATGTTCGAGCAGATCATGAGCATCGGGGACGAGGACGTGATGATCGCCATCAGCTTCCCCCGCTATTCCAAGAGGATCATTCACGCGGTGGATTTTGCCCACCATGCGGGGGCAAATGTCATTGCCCTGACCGACAGTGTCGCTTCTCCCATTGCGGTGGGGGCGGATCAGATCCTGACCGCCAAGAGCGACATGGCATCCTTTGCCGATTCGCTGGTGGCACCCTTAAGCATCATCAACGCCATCATCGTGGCGGTATCCCGTGAGAAGCGGGACGATCTGCGGATCCGTCTGCGTCAGCTGGAGGAGATCTGGGACGAATACGATGTATACGATAAAAATCAAGGATAAGATAGCATGAAGGTATTGATCATCGGAGGAGGAGCCGCGGGAATGATGGCGGCAATTCATGCCGCGTATGAAGGCGCGGAGGTGACCCTCCTTGAGAGAAATGACAGCTGCGGCAAGAAGCTGCGGATCACGGGGAAGGGACGCTGCAACGTGACCAACGATTGCACCCTTCAGGAGTTTCTCGGAAACGTACCGAGAAATCCCCGCTTTCTGTATGCAGCCCTGAACCATCTGTCGGGGGAGGATGTGTGCCGATTCTTTGAGGATCGGGGCGTTCCTCTGAAGGTGGAGCGGGGCAGACGGGTCTTTCCCGTGTCCGATCGGGCGGGAGACATTGTACGGTGTCTTTCCGACGCGGTGGACGAGGCGGGGGTTCATCTCTTGCGCGGACGGGCAAGATCGCTGATCCTTTCGGAGGGAGCGGTAGGCGGCTGCGTGACCGAGGAGGGCGAGGAGATCCGTTCCGACCGCGTGATCCTTTGCACGGGCGGAGTGTCCTATCCCCGAACCGGCTCGGACGGAGACGGTCACAGATTGGCGAAGGAGGCGGGTCATACGGTGACGCCCTTGATCCCTTCCTTGATCCCTCTGACCTCCAAGGACAAGGACTGTGCCGCCTTGCAGGGGCTTTCCCTGAAAAACGTGTCGCTGACGGTCATAGAGACTGCCACGGGCAAGACGGTCTATGAAGATTTCGGAGAGATGATGTTTACCCATTTTGGGTTGACGGGACCCATGATCCTGTCGGCATCCGCCCATCTTTCGGACATCAAGGCGGGAAAATACCGCGCCGAGATCAACTTAAAGCCCGCTTTGGATGAAAAAACGCTGGACGGACGGATCCTTTCGGATTTTTCCAAATATCAAAATAAAGACTTTTTGAATGCGCTGGGAGATCTGCTTCCCCAGAAAATGATTCCCGTGGTGATCGCTCGCTCGGGCATTTCTCCCCACAAGAAGGTTAATTCGGTGACCAAGGAAGAGAGACGGGCACTCACCGATGTGATCCGCCGCTTTTCGGTGGTGATCGACGGACTCCGCCCCATTTCGGAGGCGATCGTGACCCGTGGCGGTGTGGCGGTGAACGAGGTCAACCCCAAGACCATGGAATCGAAGATCACCGAGGGGCTTTACCTTGCGGGTGAGCTGTTGGACGTAGATGCTTATACGGGTGGATTCAATTTGCAGATCGCTTTTTTCCACGGGAGCTCTCGCGGGAACCAGTGCCGCCAGAGAGTGGTGAGGGGTGTCCCCGACGTTCCTTTCTGATCTCAAAGAATGAAACGCGCGCAAATGCCGAACACTATATAAAAAACAAAAAGGAGAATTCCTATGATTCAGATTGCCATTGACGGTCCCGGAGGAGCGGGAAAAAGCACCATTGCCAAGGCGGTTGCCGCAAAGCTGGGGATCGTTTACGTGGATACGGGTGCGCTTTACCGCACGGTGGGCTATTATGTCAGATCGAAGGATCAAGACCCGAAGGATGCCGCCGCTGTGGGCGCGCTTCTTCCCGAAATTTCCATTGAGGTCAAATACGTAGAGGGTGTGCAGAGAGTCTACCTCAACGGAGAGGATCTTGGGGATCGCATCCGTACCCCCGAGATGTCCATGTATGCCTCGGCTGTATCCGCCATTCCCGCGGTGCGTGCCTTCCTTCTGGAAACCCAAAAGGAGATCGCGCGAAAGAACAGCGTCATCATGGACGGCAGAGACATCGGCACGGTGATCCTGCCCGACGCCGACGTAAAAATCTTTCTGACCGCCTCCCCCGAGTGCCGTGCCCGTCGCCGCTATGACGAGCTGATCGCCAAGGGACAGACCGTGTCCTTTGAGGATGTGCTGGCGGAAATGAATCAAAGAGATACTCAGGACAGTACCAGAGAGATCGCGCCCGCTCAGGCGGCGCCCGATGCGGTGATCCTGGATAACACGGGCATGAACCTTGAGGAGAGTGTGGATGCCGTGATCGATCTGGTTCGCCAAAAGACAGATTTTTTGAAATAAGAGGTGGCTTATGGCTAAGAAGGAAAAGAAGCAGAAAAAGGACGGCTCCCGCTCCTACCGCGTGATCTACGCGATCTTCGCGGGATTGGTGGGACGGATCTTCCGCATTCGCGTGATCGGCGGAGAAAAGGAACCTGACAAGGGAGGATTTTTGGTTTGCGCCAATCACATTGCCGCCTCCGACGCGGTGATCCTGTGCTATGCCTTCCGCAAGCATCAGGTTCATCTGATGGCAAAGAAGGAGCTGTTCAAGATCCCGCTTCTTTCGAGTCTGATCCGATTCCTCGGCGCGTTTCCCATTGACCGCGGCGGTAACGACGTAGGCGCCATTAAGAAGGGCGTGAACTTTCTGAAGGAGGGTCAGTGCATGGGTATGTTTCCTCAGGGACATCGTCATCCCGGTGAGGATCCCCGCAAGACTCCTCTGAAGAACGGTGCCGCGTTGATCAGCACCCGTGCGGGTGCCGACGTGGTTCCTGTCTTTATCAAGCGCAAGAACAACACGCCAAGACTGTTCCGCAAGACCTATGTGATCATCGGAGATCCCATTCCCTACGAAAGCTTCGGCTATGACCCCGAGGCAACGGGCGAGTATGCCCGCATCACGGGTGTGATCTTTGATCGGATCTGTACCCTCGGCGAGGAATTCGTCGATCCCAAGGAAGCAAAAAAGAAGGAAAAGGAATCCTAACGAATATGCAGATCAAAATTGCCGAGAACGCGGGCTTCTGCTTTGGCGTAAAGCGTGCCACCGACAGCCTGGAGGCAGCCATTGCCCGAGGTGGAAGAGAGCGGATCTTTACCTTAGGAAATCTCATCCATAACGATACATATAACACGTGGCTCTATGAGCAGGGTGTGCGGGTGACCTCGGTCGACGAGGTGCCCGCCCTTGCCGCCTCGGCTACGGCAGAGTTCCCTGTCCGCATTTTTGTGCGGGCACACGGAATCCCCAAGGAGGACGAGGCAACGCTTCTGCGTGCCGCCGAGGCCAATCCCCATTTTCAATATGAGGATTGCACTTGCCCCTTTGTGAAAAAGATCCATCGGATCGCAGAAGAAAATTCGGGAGAGGACCGTCTCTTCCTTTTGTCGGGCTTTGCGTCCCATCCCGAGGTGGTGGGGATCATGAGCTATTTCGAGGGCGAGAAGCAGTCCTTTGAGACTGCCGATGCCGTGGAGCGTGCCGCAGAGGGGGGATTTTTTGAAAAATATGCCCAAATGACCCCAATTTTGGCGGCGCAAACCACACAAAATTTAACAGAGTGGAAAAAAACTCAAAAATTTTTGAAAAAACTATATACAAATCCGTTAATTTTTGATACAATATGTAATGTTACGGAATCGAGACAGACCGAGGCGCGGGAGCTTGCCGCCGAAAGTGACGTGATGATCGTCATCGGAGGAAGGGAAAGCTCCAACACAGCGAAGCTGTACGACATCTGTAAGAAAATCTGCCCCGAGACCTTTTGGATTGAACGGCCGGAAGAGCTCTCGGAGTTGCATTTCAATACGTCTGCTCACACGAAAGTGGGCATCGCCGCGGGGGCATCAACCCCGTCAGGTATCATTCAGGAGGTATACAAAATCATGAGCGAAATGAAAGAAAATTTTGAAGAACTGCTCAATTCGTCGTTCAAAACTTTAAATACAGGAGAAATCGTAACCGGCACAGTAACGGCTGTTACCGATGCTGAGCTTCAGCTGGATATCGGCGCACCCGTGACCGGCATCATCAGAGCCGATCAGATCACCGACGATCCTTATGTAAAGCTGACCGAGCTCTACAAGAAGGGTGACCAGGTCGAGGGACGCGTATTCCGCGTCAGCGACATTGAGGGAATCGCTGAGCTGTCCAAGAAGGCAGTGGATTCCGCAAAGAACTGGCAGAAGATCGTAGACGCTGCCGAGACCGGCGACGTTCTGGAGGGCAAGGTCGTTGACGTAGTCAAGGGCGGCGTAAACGTCCTGGTTGGCGCCAATAAGGTATTTGTTCCCGCATCCCACACCGGTGTACCCAAGGACGGCGATCTGGCTGTTCTGAAGGGAACCGAGACGAAGATCAAGATCATTGAGATCAAGGGCAACCGCGCGATCGGCTCCATCCGTGCCGTTCTGAGAGACGAGCGTCGTGCAAGAGAGACCGCCTTCTGGGAAACCATCGAAGAGGGCAAGGTTTACACGGGTGTTGTAAAGAGCATGACCTCTTACGGCGCATTCGTGGATCTGGGCGGAGTTGACGGTATGGTACATAAGACCGAGCTGTCCTGGCGTCCCATCGCGTCTCCCGCTGCTGTTGTTTCGGTTGGCGACGAGATCACCGTATTTGTAAAGTCCTTCGACGCAGAGAAGAAGAGAATCTCTCTGGGCTACAAGACCGACGATACCAACCCCTGGTATCAGTTCACCGGCGCGTATGCGGTTGGTGATGTTGCTTCCGTAAAGATCGTCAGCATGATGCCCTTCGGCGCATTCGCTGAGATCGTGGACGGTGTAGACGGTCTGATCCACATTTCTCAGATCGCTCAGCAGAAGATCGGCAAGCCCGCTGATGTTCTGGAGCTGGGTCAGGTTGTGGATGCCAAGATCATTGCCATCGACGAGGAGAACCAGAAGGTCAGCCTGTCGATCCGCGCTCTGCTGGACGAGGCTCAGGCAGCTGAGGAGGCTATGCCCGAGGAAGCAGAGGGTGTTGTTTACAGCACCGAGGATGCTCCCGCTGACGCTGAGTAATTTCAAATCAAACAAGGACAATTGAATCAAAGATAGAAAACGGAGGAAATCAGGATGAAGATTACGTTTTTGGGTACCGGTCACGGTACCGCTGAGAAGAATCGTTTTTGCTCTTCTGCCGTTGTTACGGTAAAGGGAAAGAGCTATTTGGTGGATGCGGGTGCGCCTGTTTCTCTGCTGATGCAGAAGAAGGGCATTCATCCCGGTACGGTCAAGG
The DNA here is from genome assembly GCA_017504335.1 of Clostridia bacterium. Taxonomy (GTDB): domain Bacteria; phylum Bacillota; class Clostridia; order Oscillospirales; family CAG-272; genus HGM12713. The sequence goes on along the minus strand of JAFVRI010000138.1, from coordinate 813 downwards.
CGGTATTCATTACCCACAACCATGCCGACCACTACTACGGTCTGTGCGAGTTCGCCATCTCCATGAGCGGCTTCCATAACCGTTTGGTTCCCGATGCTCACGCAGAGGTCTTTGTACCTGCTGACCCCGATTTCTATCATCGTTTTATGCTGGGTCATGATCATACCAATCAGATCAACGTAAATGTCTATGAGGAAGGTCTCGTCTACAAGGACGAGCTGGTTCGCGTGACCTCCTTCCGTACCGAGCACTGCAACCCCTCTTATGGGTTCCTCTTCGAGGCCGAGGGCAAGCGTGTGGTATTTACCGGCGATATGAGCGGAAGTCTGAAGGATTATCCCACCGTTCTCACCGAGACCGATGTGGATGTGGCTGTGGTCGAGGCGGCTCACGCTCGCTACGCAAAGCCCGAGATCCAGGAGATCCTGAAAAAGACCAGAACCCGTCATATGCTCATCAATCACGTGTATGAGGGCTCGAATCCCCCCGAAGCCATTGCCGATTTCGTTGTTCAAATGCAGGATTACTTCGACGTAACCCTCACCCAGGACGACGACGTGTTCTTGGTGTAAGACTTACGAATAGTTTTTTACGCTTTTTAGAAAAAAGCTTGGCAAAAACTTTCATACAAAATATGGCTTGACTCATGTACACGTTCCTCGTGATCGTGTATGTGAAAAGGCAGAGTTCTTTCTCTAAGGAGGAAAACCGTCGGACTGCGTTGCTGAGCCAACATATGCGCAAGCATATGTCCCGAAGCGAAGCGAAGGAGGACACCGACGGTTTTCTTCTTTTTTGTTACGGGACGTCGAG
>JAFVRI010000137.1 GCA_017504335.1 Clostridia bacterium | reverse complement strand
CCTACGGGATAACTATATTTTGACGCTGAAATTCCCTACATAAGCAAAGAAAAATCCGATTGCTTATTTAAAAAACTTCCATCCATCTGCCGTTTACGCCGCAAATATACGGATATGTTTGCGGTGGAAGCGGTAGATGCCTCGGTATGGGACGAATGCATCCTGCTCTTTAATCCAAGGTAGGGGGCTGTAAAACAGCCCCCTTTTTGCTTGAATATTAGTCCCAGTCCGGTACGAACGGGTCCCGAGTGCTATCGGGATCGTAATCGGAAATCGTGATCACATCGGCTGTACGGAATGCGATCAGATCAATGACTTCGGGAGATACATAAGTTTTCTTCATAATCATTCACCTCTCGCTTTCTTATTCTGCATAGCTGAGGTACTCAGAGAGACGCTCGTAATCCTCGGGGGTTACGCTGCAAGGAAGGGTGTTGTCCTCTTCCCAAGCCTCATACTCAGCCATGAAGTGCTCAATGACCTCAATTGCGTTTCTGTCATGATCGTCAGCATTGTAGTCACCGTATACAGTGAATACCTCGCCGGACTCAAGGGTTACGGTTACGTAACCAACCGCGCTATAGTCAGCACTGTAGTTGTAGGAACGCAGGTTACCAACGCCGCCTGCGAAGAGGCCGAAGCCCTCGTAGTCGGTGGAGGTGGTGTACCAGTCACCGTTGTATGCAACAACCTTGCGAACTACCTTACCGTCAGAGCCGTCCTCGGTTACGTTGTCCATAACCAGAGTCTGCTCGTTTTCAGCAAGCTGAGCTGCTCTTGCAACCAGAGTACCGATCTCGACGTCTGCAACGCCATCGATCGCCCAGAGTGCATCCAGATCAGCCTCCTTAACGGCGGTGATCCAACGCAGACCGGTTCCGATGGGATTACCGTCCTCGTCCTCAGCATAGTAGTTGATACGAGTCGAAGCGCCCTTCAGGGTGGTCAGAGCGATCTGTCCACCGAGCTCGATGGTCATATCCTTGGTTACGGTGAACTTCGCGTTAGCGTCAACGATCTTACCGTCAACAACCGCCCACATCAGCTTGTTGTAGCCGGCAGCGTCGATGAAGTCAACAGGAGAGATCTCGGCGCCGAGGTAAACCTTGTGTGCCTTACCGTCAACGGTTACGGTCAGGGCTCTCTTCTGGTTATCTTCCAGAATACCGGGAGTCATGTTTGCAGCGCCAAGTGCAATTACGGTACCCTCAAGAGCGATGCCGTCGATCTTCTCGGTGTTGTAGAGGTAATCATACTTCGCCAACGGGATAGTCGAAGCGGTATAGTGACCGCGCTTGTCGACATTGTCGGCATATGCATTGACGTTTACAAACGAGTCTGCCTTTCTCAGGTCAGCAGGTGCGGAAACGATCGCCTGATCTCCCTCTCCGGTCGCGGGATCAAAGCCGGGCTGGAACGTATCGCGGTCCATCAATGCGATGACATAGTTTCCACTGTTGCTAAATGCATGGTTGTAGTCGTTATAGAACATGAAGACCTTGCAATCAGCCGCATTCGCGCCCTGTCCTGCGCGGAAGGAATCCACGGTCTGCGTCCAGTTGATGTCCGTAGGACTGTTATAACCGCTGTTATGCATTGCGTTGGTGGTGTTCCACAGAAGGGCAACCTCACCGGGCTGGATCCAGCCCTCTTCATATGCGGGGTTGGTGTGAGTAATGGAGTACAGGGACGCACCGGTGGTCTCATCTTTCTTAATGGAATTGAAGGTATGAGCGCCGGGATATGCCAAAATTACTTCATTCTGGCCAATGTTCTTCGTCCACAAAGCAGCCTTGCTCTGACGGGGGTTAAAATAGGTGTTGAAGCCGGAGGCGATGATCGCGTAGTCATAAATGTTCAGCGCCTTGTCGGAGTTGTTGTAAACCTCAAGGTACTCGTGCTGACCGTTGGTCACACCGTTAGCACCTGCCTCGGTGATGAGAAGTCCGCTTGCCTTGGTCTCGGGATCGGTAGTGATCTTGAGGTTGTCAAGACGAACGTGGCATCCGCCGATGGTGAAGAACTGCAACAGGTTACCGATGATATCGTCAGCAGTTTTGCCGCCGGAGGTCCAGTTTGCAAGCTCGGTTCCGGTGAGTCTGTATGCGATAATATCGTTAACATAAATTTCCATGCCGTCCATGCTCATCACAACCTTGATGTGCTCGGTAGAGCCAACCAGAGTCATGTGGTAAGCACCGTTACCGAACGTATAGGAGGTTGCCTGGTTGTTGTAGGTGATACCCTCGGGACGAGCGGGACCGCCGTTGGCCTTGGTGAACTTGGTTCCCTTGCCTGTGTCACCATTTGTCCAACCGGTGTAGGACCAGCTGAGCCAGCCCTTCTGAGTAAATGCCCAGCTGGTGAAGAAGTCACTTCTTCTACCGTACATCTTGAGCATCAGGGGGTTGTCACCGCCGTTGAACTCATTTTCCTGGTTGGTGTTAACATAGCTCATGTCATACTCGATCACAACGGTGTCAGCAATGTCCATTTCGGGAACAAACAGAGCACCGAACTGACCCATGTTGGTGTGCATGTGTGCAGAGGAAGGATGCGCGGTCGCGGGAACGAAAATGTCCAGCGCGCCGTCAACAATGGAGTACTTTACCTGCCAAGACTCTTTAGAGGAGTTGTTCTGGTAATAAACGGTATCCTTCAGGAACTGGAAGCCGATCTTCTCAGCCAGATCCTGAGGAGTCTCAGTAGTTGCGTCGTAGGTGACGTCGTTGAAATCCTGGTAGTACGCATACTCGCCGTAGGAAACAGCCTCTCCGCCTGCTACGATGGAGATGTTGTCAAAGGTAGCCCATCCGGTAGTCTGAACACGGATGTACGCGCCGTTTCCAACGTAGTCGGATACCTTGACTGCTGCCCACGCGTCGGCAGTTTCGTAAGTACCAAAGGTGGACATGATACGCGCGCCGGAAGCATACGCGTCAACCTGGTTGTTGGTTACATCGTAAACGACCTTCCAGGTGTTGGAATCTCCGCCGCCGGGAATCGTCTCGGGACGAACCTGATCGTTTCCGTTTCCGATCAAGATGCCCGTACCGCCAGCATTTCCTGCCTTCTCGTTGAGGAGACCGTCTACGAGATGCATGTTGTTGTAGTTCTCGAAGGTGGTTCTGTCGATGATCGCCTTAACGGTCTCACCGTTGTCGGTACCGGTGTACATACCGGCAAAACGCAGGTTACCGCCCTGGTAGAACTTTACCATATCATACTGGATGGTATGGTTTGCGGTCAGACGAGCGTCGTTCACTACTTCGTAGACGATGTCGAGATCGCCTGCAGTGAGGGTCAGCTTACCGTCAGCGATAACAGCGGTACCCTTATCGTCACCGCGAACCAGCTTCCAATTCAGCCTGGTTGCAAGCTCTGCAAGGGTATACGTGCCATCCATACCGGTGAAGTCAGCCGCGTAGATGGTTTCTTGTGTTGCACCTGTTGCGGATGCGGGAACCACGTATGCGAACATGGGTACCAGCATCAGAACAGCAAGTACAACGGAAATTAGTTTTTTCATACTAGTTTCCCTTTTCTTGCTTCTGCAAGATTTCCTTTCATATAATATATTTTTTGCGGAGCGTTCCACTTCGCATTGGAAACATATAATTATGCTGAGGAATACGGTACGGGGCGTCGAGGACGTCGCCCCCTACGGGATAGGTTGAATATGCAAGCATATTCCCCTAATCATAAACAAAGAAATTCTCGATTGCTTATTCAAACAAATTTCAATGGTTTTCCATTTCCATTTGTAGGGGACGACGTCCTCGACGTCCCGCCAAAAGCAAACTCTAATATCTCTGCCTATATAATAATGTAGAAAATCTCTTGCCTCTCGGCTCGGGTTTTCCGAACCGAGAAGCGATGGATTGGTTTGCGAATTAGTCGAAGAAATGCTTCAAGAAATCAGCAAGCTTCTGTACCGCCAGAACCTCGGTGGTCTCCAGCGAGGTGGTCAGAGACTCAACGTACGCGCCTTCACCGGGCAAGTATCTTGCGTAGTTACGGATGAGCTGTACGGGATGCTCGAGGACCTTGGTGTAGGTGTAGCCGAATTCCTGATAGATGTTATCTACGATGTAGTCGAACATCTTACCCTTAGGCTCAGTCTTCAGGTATCTCTGCTTGTAGCACTTCTCCTGAATGCAGTGACGCAGGTTGATGTAGGACTCGGAGCCCATAACCTCCAGCGTTCTGGTAACAACCTCGGTTGCGGTGGTTACGTGGCAGAGGATCGACAGCGAAGAGTAGTTGTCCTGAGGAACGATACGGTACTCTTCCTGGTACTCATCGTAAAGCGGTTCGGGAATTACCATGTAGTCGATGGTGGTAGAACGAAGTGTGCTTCCCGCATTCTCCAACAGGTGGCTCATAAACATCGCCTTGCCGCTTGCAAAGACGCTGGGTCCGTATTCTGCGCAGTTGGAGGAAGGATCGGACTGGTAGAGAGAACGGAGTCTATCACCGATCTCGATATTCTTGTTGGTGTTGATGTGGAGGTTGGGGTAGTTGTAGGAGTCTCTGTAGGTCAGATCCATTGCCATACCCATGATCATACCGTCAAGGGAGTAGGAGTCTCTGTTTGCGGCAAAGCCCCATTCACCGGTCTCCTTACCATTACCAACGTCGTGTACCATGTTCAGGAAGGTCTCGTAGGTCCAGCCCATCTCGTAAACCAGATCCAACAGCTCGTCACTGGTCATTTCCATATAGGTTCCCAGCATATCGTTGTTTACGAATATAACCTCGGCACGGTCGATGATGGTGGTAGTAATATCTCCGGTCAGCAGATACAGCTTATCGTTGATCGAACACTCATCATGGAATGCCTGGTTCCACCATCTCTTGGAGAGGTCGATGTAGTTGTCCTCGGCAGGAATCGTGTTGATATCCAGGAACGCACCCTCTTGGATAAGGTTCGCTGCCTGGTAGGTGTAGTTCGCGACGACGTGATACATGTCGTATCCGGACTGTACCGCCGCGTCAACTCTCGCCTCAAACTGGTCGTATACAGTTGTAGTTGCGGGAGCCATCTCATACTTCAGCTTGACGCCGACGTAATCCTCAACGTACTTGTTACGGTCATAAACCGCGTCGTTGATCAGCTCACCGATCTTGCTCTTGGCATACATCTCGTGCTGAGTGGTATCCTTCTGCAGAATACGGATCTCAGTTCCGCCGTAGTTGGTCTTGTCCAAACGAAGGATCTCGTCCTCCTGCAGGATGTTACCGACCGCGTCGGTTACCCATCCTTCACCTTCTTCTCTGGGTCCTTCCTGAGAAGCGTCGCCGCCCTGCTCGGTGGAATCGGTCAGATCTTCCTCGCTGTCGGTGTTTTCATCTTCTTCACCGCCCCAAGGATCGTCTTCTCCACCCCAAGGATCGTCTTCGCCGCCCCAAGGATCGTCCTCACCTGCTTCGGTATTGCCGCCGGGAGCATCCGTGGTAGGCGCGCCCGTAGTAGGTGCGTCTGTGGTGGGTGCATCCGTGGTAGGTGCATCCGTGGTGGGTGCGTCCGTAGTAGGTGCGTCTGTGGTGGGTGCATCCGTGGTAGGCGCATCCGTAGTGGGTGCATCTGTCGTGGGTGCGTCTGTCGTAGGTGCATCCGTGGCAGGCGCATCCGTTGCGGGTGCATCCGTTGCGGGTGCATCTGTCTCAGGCGGGTTCTGCTGAGGCTCATCGTCGTTACATGCAATCAACGTGAACAGCATCAGACACACCAAGAGACAACAAACAATTCTCTTAAGCATTCTTTTTCTCCTTTCATTCTATATGCAAAGATGCATTGGTACATATATTTTAACATAAACGTCCCTATATGGGAATCAAATTATTGGGCAAAAAGAATCCAAAAAACTCATTTTTTTACTTAACGCACTTTCACTTTTTGATGTTCATATCATTTTTTACAAAAAATTTGTTTACAATTTAGTTATTTTGATGTCGTGCCAGATGCTCCTCATATTTTCTCTTAGAAAACTCCTTTGGAGTACACCCTTCATGACGCTTAAAAAACGAATAAAAATACACGTCATTTTCAAATCCGCAGCGGGTGGAGATCTCCCGAATGGTCAGCTTATTTTCCATCAGGTATTTCTTCGCCAGATTCAATCGGGCGGTAGAAATAAAGTCCCCCACATTCATCTGCACGTGTCGGCGAAAATCCCGACAGAGCTTATCACGGCTGATAAAGAACTGCTCGGCAATCCTCGGAATCGTCAGATCCTCATTCAGGTGCAGAGCGATGTATTCCATCACGTCAATAATATAATTTTTTTCGCTGATCCGCACTCTTGACTGTCCCTTTTCCGAGTGATCGTACAGGCATCGGATCATGGCAAGGGTCAAAATATTTTGTATTTCGTTGGCAGCATTTCCGCGTGTCCCATATTTCCCCTCTCCTTCGGTCAGCATCAAAACCATTTGCCGGATCTTTTTCTCCAACCCACTGATGTTCAGGATCACCGCATTGGCGTTTCCGAGCAGCTCGGCAACGGGGGGCTTATGGACACCGAAGGATTCCAAAAACGCATCGTCAAAATACAGCACGCACCGCTCCACCTTCGGGCCTTTCGCTTCGCGGAAGTATGTATGATGCATGGCAAAGGGGGCGGTCAGGATCGCCATGGGGTGATGGATCTCAATGCTTTTTCCGTTGATTATAGTGGTGTTCAGGGTGTTTTCCCACACCAAAAGCAGCTCGTACTGGGGGTGCATATGGAAGATGGTCATATCCTGCCACTTGGAGGTCACAGCCGAGCCGTACTCAATGTGCAATCCTTCTCCGAAATCGTCAAATACTTTCATGCTTCACCTTCTCTTTTTATCACTTTTCTTGCATTTTTCACCTATATTTTATCATTTTTTCATGCATTTGTCAAGATTTTTCGCAAATAAAAAAAGGCTCCGAGAGCCTTTTTTTATTCTTCACGAGCCAGCCGCTCCAAAACGCAGACGATCTCCTCGGCGGTACGGGAATTCATAATTTCCGTGCGAGCGCTTGCCGCTCCGCGGATTCCGTGAAGGTACCAAGCCATATGTTTTTTTGCTTCGGCAAGTCCTACCCGTTCCCCCTTGTGGGAGATCATCCCAAAAAGATGCTCACGGGCGACCGCCATACGCTCCGAAACAGAGGGTGTTTCGTACGCGTTTCCCTCCGCCATTGCCCTACATTCGGCAAAGATCCATGGGTTTCCCATGGCACCTCTTCCGATCATGACACCGTCGCATCCGGTTTTTTCCACCATTGCGCAGGCATCGGCGGCGCTGTAAATATCGCCGTTTCCGATCACGGGAACCGACACCGATGTCTTCACCCGCTCGATCACCGAGAGATCGATCCCCGGTGTGTACATCTGCTCTCGGGTTCTTGCATGCACAAAAATTGCCGAAGCCCCCGCGGACTCCAGAATTTTCGCCATTTCGGGCGCGTTGACCGACTCCGAATCCCATCCCGCGCGGATCTTGACGGTGACGGGAACCGACACCGCACGCACCACCGCTTCCACGATTTTTCCCGCCAGCAAGGGATCCTTCATGAGGGCACTTCCCTCTCCGTTTCCCGCGATTTTTCGAACGGGACAACCCATATTGATATCAATGGCGGCAGGTGGGATCTCGCTGACGCATCCGCGATATTCGCACGACACCAGCATTTTTGCCGCTTCCGCCATAAACTCGGGCTCATGCCCGAAGATCTGCACCGCCATGGGTGCCTCATCCTTGCCGATCGCCGCCAACGGCGCGCTGGCACTCGGGGCATTTTTTCTCCCCCGCTGCTCATAGCAAAGAGCCTTGGCAGAAACCATTTCGCTGACGGTATACTCTGCCCCATATCGACGGCAAAGCACACGAAAGGTACGGTCTGTGACCCCCGCCATAGGGGCGAGGGTCAATCCGTATGGAATTTCAAGGCTTCCAATCCTCATGTTCGTCTCCAAGGAGGGAGGCTTACTTCGTGGTTCTTCTGACCAGAATTTCTGCCGCCTTATCCATATAGTCGTTGTTCATCATTTCGATCCAGCCCTTATCCACCAGCGCGGTCAGCTTGGGATCCACGGGGATCTGCGCCAACAGATCATATCCGAACTTCTCGGCAATCTCATCGATGTGGCTGTCGCCAAAGATCTTCAGCTCCTTGCCGCAATCAGGGCACTTCACGTAGCTCATGTTCTCCACAAGACCGTATACGGGAATATCCATCATCTGTGCCATGTTGGCTGCCTTGGAAACGATCATGGAAACCAGATCCTGAGGCGTGCTGACAATGACAATTCCGTCGATCGGAATGGATTGGAATACGGTCAGGGGCACATCGCCCGTTCCGGGAGGGCAATCGATGAACATATAGTCGATATCCTTCCAGATGGTATCGGTCCAGAACTGCTTGACCGCACCCGCAATAACGGGTCCGCGCCAAACCACGGGACGGGTCTCATCCTCCAGCATCAGGTTGATCGACATGATGTCAATTCCCGAGGTGGTTGTGGGAGGGATCATGCCGTGATCGTCTCCTTCCACGCCCGCCTTCAAGCCAAATGCCTTCGGGATGGAGGGTCCGGTTACGTCGGCATCCAGGATTGCGGTCTTGTAGCCAAGACGCTGCATATTCACTGCCAGCATGGAGGTCACGAGGGATTTTCCTACGCCTCCCTTGCCGCTGACAACGGCGATGATATGCTTGACACTGCTCAGCGCATGGGGCTGCTCGAGAAGGCTTTGCTTCTCACGGGAGTCGCAATTCGATGAACAGGTGGAACAGTTGTGGGTACATTCTTCTGCCATTTTACTTACATCCTTTCTTTGGTCATCTAAGTGATGTATCTTATTATACACCCATTGGCACAAAAATTCAAGGGGAGTGCCAAACTTTTTTGAGATTATTTTTCCATGTAAAAGGGGCACGCATTTCCCCCTTGTTTTGTGATGATTTTTTATATAATTCTTTTGTCCGTTTTGTGTTGTTTAATTATAATTTTACAATAACATACTTTTGTTATCGATATATTCTCAAGAATTGAATGTGATGTTTTATTATATTATAAAAAATGGATTTCTCCTTTTAAAAGAATTGTATTTTAATATTTATTTTCGCAAAAATATTTTTTCCTTCGACAGGTAAAAACAAATACTTTTCAAAAATGCCTTGTATTCTTCTATCAATTATGATATAATAATGTTTGAATTATGTTCAGTATAAAGAAACGGTAGTTTGATATGAAATCTCATTTTTTCAAGCGCCATTCCTTTGGGATCTCTCTTGCGCTGATTGCCGCGTTGAATTTCCTGTTTCTCGCGTGTCTTTCCGCTTCAAGATCTCTTTGGCATGACGATATTTACCAGTTGTTCTTTTCTTGGGATCGAACCTTTATGGATTCCATGAAAACGATTCTGGAGGTAGATCTGAATCCTCCTCTGTGGGGCATTCTTTCTTTCCTTTGGTTGAAGATCGCCCCCTTCGGAACATTTTGGTTGCGCCTGCCTTCCCTTCTTTTCGTTTCGACTTCATCCTGCTTTTTGGGCTTGGCCGCCAAGGAGCTGTACGGAAAAAGGGTCGGTGTGATCACGGCAATTCTCTGTGCGCTTTCCCCTTATGTCGCCATTGAATGCGCCTTTTCGTTCCGCGCCTACGGTCTCTATCTCTTCGTCTCCTCTCTTACGGCATTTGCGTATGTGAGAAAGCTGAAGCGCCCCTCTCTCGGAAATCGGATCTTCTTTTTTCTTGGGGTTCTTTCGGTTTCCATGACCCACTATTTTGGTGCGCTTCTCTGTGCCTTCCTGTTTCTGTCCGATTTGATTCTTGCCTGTAAAAGGAGACAGCCGAAAACCTTTTTTCTGGAATATGGAATCGCATGCCTTTTGGAGCTTCCGTGGGTTGTTTTGCATCTGGAAACCATTTCCTCCGCCATGCTTGATTTTTGGCCTCCTACTCCCTCGTTCCTTTCTTATTTGCATTTCTTCAAAGCAATGCCCCTGAATTCCTACGTACTGGCGCCCCTTCTTCTGATCCTGACGGTTTGGTTCTGGATCCGATCGGTTCGCCGCTACAGGCGAGAAAATGCCGACTCCCTTTGGGAGCCTGAGCATTACACAAGAGTTCTGTTTCTGGCGATCCCCTTGATCTTGGTGCTTTCCATTCTGGTGTATTGCAATATTGCGCCTCGATCCTCCACATGGGTGTATCGGTATTTCTTCTCAATCTTCCCCTTCCTGATTCTATTTTACGGATTCGCGCTTTCGGATTTCATCGATTGGCTGTCCCAAAAAATCGCTTCTCCAAGGTGGACTCCCAATCTGCTTGCTCTGCTTCTTTCCGTTCTGATTTTGATCCCGAATTACACGATTCAGGTCATTGTTGAGGAGCAGACCGAATACGAGCCCTTTGAGCAGGTAGCCGACATGCTTATGGAGCAGCCCGAAATTGTAAACCGAGAGGATGCTATCATCTACTGCACCATCAACTGTGTGGATGGTTGGCGTTACTATTTATCGGAAAATCGTTCTCGCTCCATGGAGGGAATCACCCTACTAGGCAATGCCGATTATTTCAGGGATCCGCAAGGAATTATGGATTCCATGAAGAACTGCGAGCTTGTCTTCTTCTACGAGGAGCATCTGCAGACCGAATCCGAAGAGATTCTGGCACATCAGTTGCGTGCCGAGCTTTCCAAGACACATGACGAAATCATTATGGATGCGGATCGGGATGTTTACAAATTTGTTCGGCGCTCTTAAGATGTTTTTTTGAAAAAACTCTTGAAAATCAACCCGTTTTGCGGTATACTATACAGGATTGAATGATTTATTTTTTGGAGGTTTATAATGGCTCAATTAAAGAAACTCTCAAATTTTGACGGTGTCAAGGGTCCTGTCCTGACCATTGTCATGGACGGTGTCGGCCTTGCCCCCGATACGGTTGCCAATGCGGTAGCAGGCGCTTATACACCTACGCTGGACATGCTGATGGCAAAGTACCCCATGGTAAAGCTGAAGGCACACGGAACCGCCGTAGGACTTCCTTCGGACGACGATATGGGTAACTCCGAGGTCGGCCACAACGCGTTGGGTGCCGGTCAGGTATTCGCTCAGGGCGCCAAGCTGGTATCTCAGTCCATCGAAAGCGGCAAGATGTTCGCTTCCGAGACCTGGCAGACCATTGTTTCCAATGTCAAGAGCAACGCAAGCACCCTGCATTTTCTCGGACTTTTCTCCGACGGAAACGTTCATTCTCACATTGATCACCTGAAGGCAATGATCCTTCGTGCCAAGGAAGAGGGTATTTCCCGTGTCCGCATTCACATCCTCATCGACGGACGTGACGTGGGTGAGACCAGCGCACTGGAATATATCGATCCCTTTGAGGCATTCATCGCCGATCTGCGTGACGCAAGCTTCGACATTAAGATCGCTTCGGGCGGCGGACGCATGAAGATCACCATGGACCGTTATGAGGCAGATTGGTCGATGGTTGACCGCGGATGGCAGACCCATGTACTGGGTGAGGGCCGTCAGTTCGCTTCCGCAGCGGAGGCTGTCAAGACCTACCGCGAGGAGCTGAAGGTCATTGACCAGGATCTCCCCCCCTTCGTCATTGCCGAGGATGGCAAGCCCGTCGGAACGATAGAGGACGGCGACAGCGTGATCTTCTACAACTTCCGCGG
>JAFVRI010000136.1 GCA_017504335.1 Clostridia bacterium | reverse complement strand
GTAGTCGATCTTCAGGTTTCCCTCGCTGTCAAAGCTCAGGATATCGACCTCGTCATCGGCGCACCAGCAATGGTCCGCGCCAAGCTCCGTGTAAATCCTATGGTTGAGCTTTCCGTCGTATTCATGGGGCATACCGACGGGATAAGGGATGCCTGCCGTTCTCTTTTGGAATCCGTATTTGGAGGTGTTCCAAAGTGCGTAGGTGGGTTTGACGGTTTCGTAAAGCTCGATCTTATTTCCTCTGTTTCCGTGGTGGGGGATCTGCATAAAATCGCTATTCAGATAATCGCCGTAGAGGCGTACCAAATCCAAGCAGACGGCTTCCATGGCATCTCCCGGCAGGAAAAAGGTCTTTCCGTCCATGAAAATACGGGAAACGAGAGAGGCGGAATTTTCCTGGTTCAGCTCCATGCGGTTGAAGTGGAACTGTTCGTGGGTATAAAGTACCTCGATCTCCAAAGCACCGAAATGGAGCATTTGACCGATGTGGGGGCGGACCTGACGTGCCTTGGGACCAAAGCGTTGTACGAAGCGGCTCATATCCTCCAGTGTAGCGTCATGTCCTTTGGAATAGCAATAGGCGGGAGCGGTATTGGCAACTACCGTTTCCAGCTCCACCAAATGAGCGAACCGTTCGGTAAAGGTAGTAAATGCGCCATAGTGGTCGTTATGAGAGTGGGTAAGGATCCACGCCGCAATGACGGGCTTGCCTTCGCGGCGGTTGTTGTCCCGCATGAATTCGTAAAGGATCTCGTCGTCATTGGCACGGGGATAAGGATAACCGCCGTCATAGACGATAAACCGTCCGTCATCCAAGGTGATGACATAGGAAAGACCGTTGTTGTCGTATCTCGGATCGCATCCTGCGGCGCAGGTGTATTTGGAATAGTCCAGCGTCATGATGGAGAAAGAATTGTTCGTGACCGTCTTTCGATCGGCTCCGTTTGACGGACAGTAGATAGGATCCGCTAAGGAATCGACGGTTACCGTCAGGGTCCGATTCTTTCCCGAATAAAACAGGTGCAGGGACTCCGCTCCCTTGTGCAGGGTCACGGAACGGTGATCGGCAATGCTCCGATCCTGAACGGTTGCGTAGCCTTTTGCGGCGGGGGATGCAATCGCCTCTTCTACCGAGGAGGGATCCATGTTGCGGTAAAGATATTGCATGACGTTGTCGCTGCAACGGTAGGCGGCATCAAATTCACGGGTGAATAATTCCATCATAGCAAGCTCCTTTGTTGATTAGATTACCCTTATTGTAACACACGGAAAAGCATCTGTCAACCTTATAAAAAATAAAAAAGTGATCGGTGGCACAGCAGCCGTCCGATCACTTTTTACATTAGAGAAAGAACATTCGATTGCATCCATACAAAGACGAGGAACGTGAATAAAAATAGAATTAGTTTTTGTATGAAAGTTTTGCGGAGCTTTTTCAAAAGCGACCGCGTCCTTCGCGTCCTTCGCGTCCTCGCGTTCTTTTTAGCGGTTGAGAATCAACTTGGTCAGGTCAACGGGAGCGACGATCTTGCCGTCCTTGTAAACGCGCATGTTGCCCGAAGCGATCTCATCAATGAGAACGACCTCTCCCTTGTGATAACCGAACTCAAACTTGATATCCCAAAGATCCAGACCGATGGACTTCAGATCGTCCGCAACGATGCGGGTGATCTTCAGGGTCTGCTCCTTCATGGATTCAAACATAGCGGGCGTCATAACGCCGAGAGCGGCAAGTCCCTCGCCGGTTACCAGCGGGTCACCCTTCTCGTCGTTCTTGAAGGTGCACTCTACGTATCCACCCTCCAGCACGGTGCCGTCCTTGATGTATTCGCCGTAGCGACGGACAAAGCTACCCGTTGCTACCAAACGGCAGATAACCTCCAGGCCGTTACCGCCCTGTGCCTTACCAAAGTTTTCGGCGGGAAGAACCTCCATGGTTGCATCCTCTACGTTTGCGCTGACGTAGTGGGTCTTGATGCCTGCCTTTTTCAGCAGCTCAAAATAGTGAATCGAAGTCTCAAGGTTTGCGCGACCGATTCCCTCAATGGTGAGTCCTACCGAGTTCTCGCCGGGATCAAACACACCGTCCTTGCCGGTGCAATCGTCCTTGAATTTCAACAGTACGTTACCGTTTTCCAGTTCGTAAACGTCCTTGGTCTTACCTGAGTAAATCTTTTTCATAATGATACTCCTTTTTAATCAGAATCATGTAACGTAAATATTGTATCACTTTTTTTTTCGTTTGTACAGTATTTTTTTGAAAAAAAACAGAAAAATTCACATTTTTTCAAAGAAGCGTGTATTCAAGCATTTCGTAGTGAAGCCGAGAACCTACATCGGTTCCGAGGGGCAGAAGCGCCATGGCGATAAACAGCTCGTCACCCGTGGCGGTATCGCGAAGTGTCGCGTATTCTCCCTCAATTTTGATCACGGTATAATCCCTCGGTTCCATGGCTTACTTCGTATCGGGATGATGGTCGTGACGGTGCTCGCGTACGTGCATCTGGCGGGCACTGGTCTTTTCGTGGGGAACGATCTCTCCTGCTCGGGTCAGGGCAATCTTGGTCAACAGCGGACCGACCAGCTCATAGACCAGAACGGCAAACAGGGTAATGTTGCTGACCATGTTACCGATGGCGGGATCGACCAGCGCAAATTCCTCCTTGGCTTTGATTGCCATACCGAGGGCAACACCTGCCTGAGGCAGAAGGGTAATACCCAGATATTTGACGATGGTAGGGCCGCAATGGGTTGCCTTGGAGCTGATGAAGGCGCCCGAGATCTTACCTGCCGAGCGGGCAAGAATATAAACCACACCGATGATCACAACGGTCAGACTGGTAAAGACGCTCAGATCCAGTTCTGCGCCGCTGATGACGAAGAAGAGGATCAGGATGGGAGCTACCCAACGGTCCATACGGTCCATCAGTTCCTCGGAAAAGTCGCAGATGTTGCAGAATACGGTGCCCAACATCATGCAGGACAAGAGCGAGGAGAAGGCGATATGTACGCCGAAGATCTCGAATTTCAGCATAGAGATGGCGACGGTAAAGAATACGAAAGTAACCGACATGGCAAGACGCTTGGAACGGGAGTGGAAGAAACGCTCACAGAAGTTGAAGATCACGCCGACGACGGTACCCAGCGCCAAAGAGAGGATGACTTCCAGAAGGGGTTCTACGACCACGGAAATAACACTGATCGCAACACCCGAAGCCAGCGCCTTGGCAATACCGAAAGAAACCGAGAACAGAACCAATCCGACCGCATCGTCCAGCGCGACCACGGGAAGGAGAATATCGGTCACGGGGCCTTTGGCCTTGTACTGCTTGACGACCATAAGTGTAGCTGCGGGAGCGGTAGCCGATGCCACCGCGCCGAGAATGATGGCGGCGGGCAGAGGAAGCGCCTCGGGGAAGGCAAAATGCAGACCGATGAGGGCGGCATCTACCAAAATGGTAGCAACAACCGCTTGGAAAATGCCAACAACGGTTGCCTGTTTGCCGATCTTCTTCAACTGAGTGAGTCGGAACTCATTTCCGATGGAAAAGGCGATGAAGCCCAGCGCGACATTGGAGATCAGAGAAAGCCCCTTTAAGCTTTCTGCCTGAAAACCAATACCATCCACGCCAAGGCGTCCCAAAAGAAACGGACCTACGAGAATACCCGCCACCAAATAAGCGGTGACAGCGGGGAGCTTACAAAGCTTTGCCAGACGGGAAAGCATTAAGCCCGCAAATAGAGCGATTGAAAGTGAAAGCAAAATTTCCATAAATGCCTCCTTGGAAATTTGGTATAAATAATAGGTAGGCTTGCTAAAACCACAAGCCTACCTATTATAGCACTAAGCGATCGGGATGTCAAGATGTTTTTTCGTTTTTTGGAATATTGCGGAGTGGAAAGAGGGGACAAATAACTTGACAAAGAGGAGATGTTAGTGTTATAATATAGCATGGTGAAATGTAAGGTAGATTTGTTTTGGAAAGGTAGTTGAATTATGGCTTTTTCTCTTCATGGAATTCATGTCCCTCATCGAAAGCATACACAGGATCAGCCTGCGGTATATATGGATCCGCCGAGGACGGTGACGATTCCCATGTCTATGCATATCGGTGCTCCTGCTCGACCGATCGTCAAGGTGGGTGATGCAGTTCGGATCGGAACCAAAATTGCCGAGGCAAGCGGTGCCGTTTCGGTACCGATGCACGCGTCGATTTCAGGATGTGTGAAAAAAATCACCGAGATCCCTCTTTCAAACGGCGGAAAAACACAGGCGATCATCATAGAATCCGATGGGGAGATGACCCTTGACGACTCGTTGATCCCGCCTACGGTCAATTCCCGAGAGGATCTGATCCGTGCCATTTTGGAGAGCGGTGTGGTCGGTTTGGGCGGAGCGGGATTCCCTACGCATATTAAGTTTAACGTGGATCCGTCCCGTATCGAGACTATGGTGATTAACGGAGCGGAATGTGAGCCCTATATCACCAGCGATACCTATACCATGAATACGAAGGGGGAGGAGATTGCAACTGCTTTGCGTGCGCTCTCCGCTCATCTTGAAATCAAGGATGTGGTGATCGGAATTGAATCCAACAAAAAGAGTGCTATCGCTTCAATGAAGCGTTTGGCGGAGGAACTTTCTTGCGAGAGCTGCTCGGTTCGTGTCAAGGTTCTTCCCTCCGTTTATCCCCAAGGCGGAGAAAAGGTTTTGATCTACCATACCGTGGGACGAGTGGTTCCTGTCGGTAAGCTCCCTATTGACGTAGGGTGCATCGTGGTCAACTGCACGACTCTTGCCGCCATCGGCGGATATCTGTCTACGGGAAAGCCTCTTGTGAATAAGTGCGTGACGGTAGACGGCGGTGCGGTCAGAGAGCCGAAAAATGTCATCGTTCCTTTGGGAACTTCTTTTTCGGACGTGATTGCCTTTTGCGGCGGACTTTCCGAAGAACCCGCAAAGCTGTTGTACGGTGGGCCCATGATGGGGATCTCGGTCCCCGATCCGGATGTGCCCGTTTTGAAAAATACCAATGCGATCTTGGCACTGACAAAAAAAGAAACTCGCTTGCCCACGCAAACTGCGTGTATTCGGTGCGGAACCTGCTCGTCGTCCTGCCCCTTTGGACTGGCACCCGCTGACATTGCGCGAGCATATGAAAAAAAGGATGCGGAAAAGCTTCGTGCACTTTCCGTCAATGCCTGCATGGAATGCGGCTGTTGCAGCTTTGGCTGTCCTGCGGCACGTCCCTTGGTACAGACCAATAAGCTTGCAAAAGCGTTTTTGCGTGAAGAAGCGGCAAAGGAGGAAAAGAAAGCATGAGTCGTTTGACCTTATCGGTATCCCCGCATATACATAGCGGCCGCTCTACCGCGACCGTCATGGCAGACGTGCTGATCGCTCTCCTTCCCGCAACAGTAGCAGGTGCGGTGATCTTCGGATGGCGCGCCCTTTTGGTGGTTGCCGTCTGTCTTGCCTCCTGTGTTGGTTTTGAGGCAATGTTCAATTTGATCGTGAAAAAGAAGCAGACCGTAAACGATCTGAGTGCCGCTGTTACGGGTCTTTTGCTGGCACTCAATCTGCCTGCGGGCATTCCCCTTTGGCAGTGCGTGATCGGATCGCTCTTTGCCATGGTAGTAGTCAAGGGACTGTTTGGCGGACTCGGCTGCAATCCCGTAAACCCCGCCATTACCGCCCGTGTCTTTATGCTGATCGCATTCGGCTCTATGACGACGCAGGCATTTCCAAAGATCGTGGATACCGTCTCGAGCGCAACACCCTTGGCAGTAGAGAGCGCGGAGCAAATGCCCTCGCTGCTTGATCTTTTCCTGGGACTTCACGGAGGCGCCATCGGAGAGACCTGCGCGGC
>JAFVRI010000135.1 GCA_017504335.1 Clostridia bacterium | reverse complement strand
TGAACCGGTTGCTCTAGCCAACTGAGCTATCCCGCCATCTTTACTCGCTCTCGTCGAGCGCTTGACCATTATACCACACTTCCTTTCCTTTGTCAACTCCTTTTTTGAAAAAAATAAAAATATTTTTACTTTTTTCCTTTTTTCATAAGCAAAGGCAAAAGTGCCTGCCATTCCTTCTCAGTTGCCTTGAGCATGTTTCCGCTTTCGGTGGAGAAAAGAAGCCGGTAACTGAAAAAAGCAACCCCATTTGCGTGCCGCAGCTCTTGAGTATAAGTGAAGCATCTCGCCAACACATTCTGCGACTCAATCCATTCGCGGCTGCCTGTTTTGGCATAGATATCTTCCTTTCCGTAAAATCCGTTGTATGCCTTTTCCAGAGTCATACCGATATAAAGCGCTACACTCTCCTCTTGGATCATTGCGTCAAATTGAGCAGCTACCGATCGAAAGTCATGTGTCCCGTGCTCAAGTCCAAAATAGATCTGCGGACAAATATAATCCACGTAGCCCGTATTGGCGCACCAATGGGCAACATCAGCATATAGCTCCTCATAATTTCTTTGAGCATTGCCCGAGGGACTGATGCCGAATTTGTGGCTCCCCTTGGCTGTATGAACCGTTTGATAGAGAGAGGCAACCAAGCGATTGACGGCATCTCTTCGAAAGTCTCCAAGAGAACAGGTGCCACCCTTTTTTTGATATTCCGCAAAGGCGATATGATCGAAGGACTCGGAGGTGGTTGGGTAGAAGTAATCATCTATGTGGATTCCGTCCACCGCATACCGATCCAAAATTTCGGCAGCTCCCGCCGAGACCAGCTTACGGGTTTCTTCATAGGCGGGATTCAGATACCATATGCCATCCACCAAAACAGCCCTTCCGTTATTGTCCCGACACCATTGCAGAGCAGGAAAATCCTCGGAAAGCTTGATTTGCGTTACATCGGAAAAAAGTCTTAGAGGATTGATCCATGCATGAACCGAAAGATTCCGTTCATGGGCAAGCTCAAGAAGGATGGCAAAGGGATCATAGAGGAAGGCGGTGCCTGTTTTTCCTACCGCATAGGCAGAGGAGGGAAACAGATCGGAGGGGTAGAGGCTGTCTCCGTTGGGACGTACCTGAACAAACAGGGTATTGATTCCGTTGGCTTGAATGTTGTTCAACAAGATCCTTATTCGCTCGGTATAATCTTTTTTTTCTCGCTGAGCATCATGATGAGTCAGAATGGGGGCAAGGTCGAACTGAGAGAGCCACATGGCAGAGATCCATGGATGGTGAACGCTCTCCTCTTTGGCAGCAGAGGGTTTGAGCCCCTTTGCGATGGACAGGATCCCCCCAAGAATCAAAAGCATACAAAAAAGACGAAACCTTTTTTTGATGAAACGAAGCATAAAAATCCCCCCATCCGTGTTTATCCTACGATACGCACGCGCGGGGGGATTTATGAATCAATCAAGGGGATTATGATCAGATCTCGCCCTTTTTGACTGCCTCGAAGTCCTCTTCTACCTCAGCCGAAGGCTTCTTGGTCAGGAGAGATACAACCACGATACAGATTGCGGAGAAGATGAAGGCAGGAAGCAACTCGTAGATAGCGAACGCGCCGCCAAGCTTGCTGATCACCAGCTTCCAAAGGAATACCATGCCCGCACTGCCGATCATACCGGCAACAGCGCCTGCCTGAGTCGTTCTCTTCCAGAAGAGGGAGAAGAGCATGAGAGGTCCGAAGGTTGCGCCAAAGCCTGCCCATGCGAAGGACACGACCTTGAAAATGACGCTGTCCTCATCCAATGCGATCACCATTGCGATGAGAGCGATCACCAAAAGGGTGATACGGGAGACCCACATAACCTGCTTGTCGGTTGCCTTCTTCTTGATGATTCCTTGGAACACGTTCTTGGAGAACGCGGAAGCGGCAATGAGCAGATAAGAGTCGGAGGAGCTGATGGTTGCTGCCAGAATTCCTGCCATAACAAAGCCGGCAAGAATTGCGGGCAGGGAGGAGGTAGCAAGGGTAATGAAGATGTTCTCGGCAGAGGAGGAGGTCAGATGCTCAACAGGGAAGAGCTGTCTGCCCACGATACCGATGAACACGGCAACGGCAAGGGAGATCACGACCCAAACCATCGCGATTCTTCTGGAGCGCTTCAGTTCGCTTTCCTTGCGGATCGCCATAAAGCGGAGAAGCACCTGAGGCATACCAAAGTAGCCAAGACCCCATGCCATCATGGAGCAAACGCTGAGGATACCGTAAGGAAGTGCCTCGGCGAACATGGGAGCGCCTTCAATGACGATCTGCTCTCCCTCTCCGTTTAGGATAGGATTGCCAAGTCCGAAGAATTCAAGAAATCCGGGAATGTTCTGCGCGTTGTCGATAACGGCTCCAAGACCGCCTGCCTGAATCGTACTGATGATGACAATGACGCTAAGAGCGACGATCATAACGATTGCCTGCATAAAGTCGGATACACTCTCGGCAAGGAATCCGCCAAGAAGGGTATAGACCAGAACGAACAGGGCGCCGATGAGCATCATCACTTTGTAATCTCCACCGAAGAGAGAGGAGAAAAGCTTTCCGCAGGTGACGAAGCAGCTTGCAGCATAGACCGTAAAGAAGATCAGAATGAATGCTGCGGCAACTGTCATGATGATGGGTTTCTTCTCACGGAATCGGTTGGAGAAGAAATCGGGCAAGGTGATCGAGTTGTTTGCGCGAACACTGTAACGGCGCAGACGACGGGAAACGATCAGCCAGTTCAGGTATGTACCGACGGCAAGACCGAGCGCCGTCCAAAAGGCATCGGCAAGTCCGCACCAGTAGGCAACACCGGGAAGTCCCATGAGAAGCCATCCGCTCATGTCGGATGCCTCCGCACTCATTGCGGTGACCCAAGGACCGAGGGAACGACCGCCGAGGAAATATTCCTCCGAGCTCTTGTTTGCTCTTCTCGAGCAAAGGATACCGATCGCAATGACCGCTGCCATATAAATGATCATGGCGATCAGGATCTGTAGGGTTTTACTGTCCATTTTTTTGCTCCTTTAAAATATTATGGAAAATAAGTAATTTATTATACCATAAAATTTAGAATTTGTAAAGTCTTTTTTTTCAGGATTTGGATTTTTTTTAATCGA
>JAFVRI010000134.1 GCA_017504335.1 Clostridia bacterium | reverse complement strand
TGTCAAAGGTCAGACCGTTTTTGAAATCGCCTGCTACTACCATTGTAAAATACCTCCAAAGGTTTATTTTTCTTTTTCCTTGCGGCCAAAACTCCTCAAAACAGGGCTGTCCGCATACAGTTACATCCTATTATACACCAAATCCGCATTTTTTGCAAGGGGGTAAGGAAAACTTTTTTCGCTTTGGAGTGGAATTTTTATCAAAAAAGGGGACTTCCTCTGTGGAAAGTCCCCAAATGCGGGATATCTCTGTCATTCCCTCTTCTCGGCATATTGAATCGAAAGGCTAACTACGGCACGTCCATCCTCACTCATAGCCTCCATTTGCTTCCGGCATGGACTTGTATTCTTCCGTGTTCCTGTAAAATCTACTGATCTCACGAACGGCTTCCATGAAATATTTCGCCTCGTCAGATTGTTCAATACACTCCCCCGCCGTTGCATCCCCGCTGATGACAAGGGTTTTTCCGTTGGCGGTAAACTGCAGGGAGTAGCAGGTCAAGGGCGTTATATAGATCGCGTTCTGATAGATAGCGCAGTTATTGTAGGTCACGGGCCTCGAAAAATCCAGGTCGGTATTCTCCACCAATGCCAAAACGGCATAGTACAGCTGACATTTTTCTGCGTAGCTTGGGGTATATGCCTGTCGGGATACGCCGTCTGCCACCAGATCCTTTTGGATATACCCCTCGTACGTGTCCAGGATATTGCGCTGACTACCGTTGATCCAAACCTCCAGGCGAATGGCAAAATCATGGGGAGCGGCCGCCTCGGTCACGGTATAGCCCATTTCCTGCATCCTTTCGGCCAGCCCCTCCGGCAGATCCTCCATGCTCCCGTCGGAGATCTTACGGATCTCGTACAGACGTCCTCGGCAGGGGAAGGTCTCCTCAATTCGATTGGCTATGATCGCCTCCACGACATCACCCGAGGTAAGACCTGTGAGGTCGATGTTCCCGTTCTCCAGAGACAGGTGAACGGGATACAGGTCTCCCATGGAGGGCAAGTGAACGTAAGGCGCGCCGTTTGCCCAGAAGAACACGCCCTGTACCACCATTTTATCGGGATCGATGGTGGTCAGCGCCGAGAGCGTGTCGTCGGTGTCGCTCACCCCTTCTCCGCTCTCCGCAACGGTTCCGCCCACAGGCTTGAGCGACGGATCGTAGGGATCGGGCCCATAATGACCTGCGCGGATCATGAAGGCCAGCGCCCCCAGCGCTACGACGACCGAAACGGCGGCGGCCCCCCAGCCACTGTTCACAAAGCGGCGTAAAGCACCCATGGGCTTTGCGGGACGGGCTATGCCCGCCTCGGCTTCAAACAGCATCCGCTCGGCGGAAAGGACGAATTCGTCGGGAATTCGCTCCATAGCAGAAAAAACGTTCAGCGCTCTGTCAAGATTCTTCTTCATAACGAATACTCCCTTTCGGTCAGATAAACCCGTAGCTTTTCACGGGTGCGGTATAGGCGGGCGGAGAGGCTGTTGGGCTTCACCTTGAAGGCCTTGGAAAGCCTCGCCACCGAATGGCCGTGGTAGTACCGCAGGATGAACAGATCCCGCTCCTCGGCGGGGAGGGTGGCCAGAAATTCCCCCAGCAGGACGGGGAGCTCTCCGTCGTCCTCCTCTTTGGCGGGAAGGAATTCCGAAACCTCCTCCAGAGCGATCTCCAGCTCCCGATTGCGGGATTTGTTGGCTCGGTATTTATCAATGGCCAGATTGCGGGTGATCTTCCCCAGAAACAGCCGCAGAACGGTGGGTCTGTGGGGAGGGATGGAATTCCACGTCCGCAGGTAGGTGTCATTGACACACTCCTCGGCATCCGAGGAGTCGTTTAGAATGTTCATGGCCACCGACGTACAGTACGCGCCGTAGTTCCTGGCCGTATGCTCCACGGCGGATTCGTCACGGGCAAGATACAGGGCCACGATCTCGGCGTCGGTAAGGGGACGGGGACTTGTCATGAGAGCCTCCTTTCAATGAATGCAAAATGCAAAATGCAAAATTGGGGAACAGCGTGGGCTTTTCTCCATTATACCATACAAGACGGAGGAAATGGGAAAATGTGACGGAGAAATGCAAATGTTTGCAAAATTATTTTGCAAAGGAAAATTCCCTGTCATTCTGACCATGACACCCCCGCTTTCAAAAAAATCTTTTGTGCGAAGAATCCAAAAATTCCCAAAAACCATTGACAAGATTTCGGAAATCGTGTAAAATAAAAAATGTATAGATATGCCAATACTATTTCCGAAAGGAAGACTGCCGTATGAGAAGCATGACCGCCTTCGGCCGCGCTACAGTAGTGGGAGAGGGCTATGAGCTGACCGTTGAGCTACGCTCGGTCAACAACCGCTATCTGGATCTGAACTTCCGCATACCCCGTGCCTGGACGGCTCAGGAGGAGCGCATCAAGGCGACTCTCTCCGCCATGGGCGTCAGCCGCGGCAAGGTGGATATTTCGGTATCCCTCACAGACACCCGCGCCCAGTCGGGCGCTTCCCTGCTCCGGCCCGACTTGGACGTTGCCCGTAACTATCTGGAGTCCGCAAGCCTTCTGGAGGCCGAGCTGGGTGTTAAAAATGATCTGACCGCCACC
>JAFVRI010000133.1 GCA_017504335.1 Clostridia bacterium | reverse complement strand
TACAAGCGCTATATCGACGGACGCATCCGCGAGTTCTTCGCGCCACTTGACCTTACCGTCAAGGATCTGTCGGGGGATGAGATCAACGAGTTCTACACCTACCTTCGTAACGCAGGGCTGAAGGGCTCCACCGGTCAACGCTACCACGGTGTGCTCCATAAGGCGTTCAAGGATGCGGTGAAGCGTCGGATCATACCGAGCAATCCCGTTGACCAAGCCAACCGACCGCGGAAGGAGCAGTTCATCGCCGCCTACTACAACGCCGAGGAAGTGAAGCAATTGCTCGAGCTGGTCAAGGATGACGAGATCTATATCCACATCCTCCTTGCCGCTTATTATGGACTCCGACGAAGCGAGGTGATCGGACTGAAGTGGTCGGCAATCGACTTTATCGAGAACACGCTGACTGTCCGCCACACCGTCCACTCTACAGAGGAAGGCATTGTCGCCAAGGACAGACTGAAAACGAAATCCTCCTACCGTACGCTGACGCTGGAGCCCTTCGTGAGAGGAGAGCTACTCCGTCACCGTGAGAAGCAGGAGCAGATGAAAAAGGTGATGCGCTCGGCGTACTCCAAGGAATACACCGACTACGTCTGTGTGGATGCACTCGGCAAGCTCTACGATCCCGACTTCGTCACCGGACACTTCGGGCAACTGCTTAAGAAGCATAACCTGAAGAAGATCCGCTTCCACGACCTTCGCCACTCCTGCGCCTCGGTGCTCCTCGCCCAAGGTGTGCCCATGAAGCAGATCCAGGAATGGCTCGGGCACAGCGATATGAGCACCACGGCGAATATCTACAGCCATCTGGATGCGGTGACGAAGGCAGAGACAGGCGCAGCGATGAGTAAGGCGTTGGGGTGAGAGGAGGATGAAGAAAAGGGGCTGTTGCACTAAGCCAGCCCCTCTTCTTGTCTATCGACTATAGAAAAGCTATTTTTCGTATTTTGTGATCGGATTTGAAACTTTACCATGCCATGTTTAACAATTCGTCTGTGCCACAAAGAGTAAAAAAGCATCCGCGTTCTATCATTTTTTTACGCCATTCAGCGAATTGAATGATTCACAGTTTTATGTTATAATTGTTTGCGAGATGTATTTGATAATTCAGAAAATTTTTCTTTCAACCCAACCTTTTCCAAAATTCCGATAACATATAGGTGAACCCACTTATAACACATACTCGGCTGATTCATGATAAGGTTGAGTATATGTCCATTTGACAATCCAAAAGCGAGGAGGTGATTGCGTGGCTATATACAAAAATGAATGTGATAAACGCTTGGTAGAATTGACTCTATGTGGAGATAGTCTTGCATTTGAGGAGTTAGTTATCCGGCATGAGAAAGCGGTGCTGGGAACTGCATACAAAATTACCAATGACCATTATAAGGCAGAGGATGCCGCGCAAGAAGCTTTTGTTGCGGCTTGGATACAGTTAAAAGCATTGACATCACAAGACAAGTTTGGCGCATATGTTTGTGCAATTGCCAAGAATTATGCTAAAAAGATGGTTATGCGTGACCACCTTTTAGAGACGGTCAGTTTAACCGATTTTGAGAATTGGGATTTTGACAATGCTGATGAATGCGGTATGTGGCATGTAACTAGCGATGATATTTATGATAGGCTCTATGAGGAAATGGAATCTTTGAGTAAAAAAATCAAGGAAGTTATCAAGTTACATTATTTCGATGGCTTATCTGTGAAGGATATAGCCGTCCGACTCGAGATTCCGGAAGGGACGGTCAAATGGCGTTTAAGTGAAGGAAGAAAACAATTACAGAAAGGATTTGGAGTTATGGATAATAAAAATCAAACCGTAGAAAATCCCTCGTTGGTAACTATTGTTATGAAACGCATACAGGAACTGGAATTGTGTAAACTAAAAAATGATCATCAAGGCTTGGAGAAGGTGTATCAAGCGGCACTGGAAGCCGTTGAGGGGTTGCATGACGAGCAGAACAAAAACTATTTGCTAGCATCCGTCATCTACGATGGATCACTGCATCAAAAGCCCGATATGACTCGATGGAAGGAAGCTATCCTCGCTGGTCACAACGATATGATGATGTGTAATTTCACCAGTTGGGAAAACCACCATCTGAACGGACAGGAAAAAATCGACTTCATGCGTGAAGTTCAGATCCCATTTTTGAAGCAATACAATTTCCCGTTAAGCATCGGGTATGTCTACTTAATGATGGCCTTTGAATATTTCTGGGAAGACAGATATGAGGAGGCAATGGAGACGGTTAAGCTGGCCAAGGAGTTGCTTGAACCGACAAGCGTTTATTATGCAAACGCCGTGTCTGCGATTTCTTCTTGGAGTAAGATGCTTGCTAAACCAGAGAGCGTGCCTACCTTCAGAGGGGAGCATCTCAAATACATCAACGGCTCGCTTTACTATTGCGAGAGCCCCGGTATCATTTTTACAGATACCCGATTGGACGATTTCAGCCGATGCGATCACTGCATGATGTATGCCGACCTTGCCCTCGGCGAATCAAGAGTTTCTATCCATGGCTTTGTGACCTACACCTTTGTTGATGAACACGCCACGGTTGAAACCCCCGTAGGTGTATTTGAAAAATGCCGCGTATATGAGGTTCGCGGTGAATACCCCGGCCGTGGCTCTCGCCCGCCGTACTATTACTGCT
>JAFVRI010000132.1 GCA_017504335.1 Clostridia bacterium | reverse complement strand
GTTTCGATCGTCATCGGCTCGATTCTTCTGATTTTGCTTGGGGCGCGGCTCTACTTCCGCTTGCCTGTTTACGATTATTATAGCGCATCCGAAAAGGGCTTTGAGATTCCCGGACTTTCGGACGGCTTTGTAGCACAGGGCTTGGACTATGACGACCGCGGCTACTTTTGGATGACGGGCTATATGAACGACGGTACCGCCTCTCCCATCTACATGGTGGAGAAGGAGTCCGGAGAGCTGAAAAAGACCGTATATCTTGCCAATGAGGATGGAAGCGCCTATACCGGTCACGCGGGCGGAATCGCCGTGAGCTGGGATTACGTGTACGTGGCAGGCGGCTCGGATCGCTGTATCTATGCATACAGTGCCGAAGCGCTGGCGAATGCCGCGGACGGTGCGTCGGTTCCCGCTCTGGGCAAGATCGACACCAAGGTATCCGATGAGGATTATCTGGAGCCGGCATGTCTGTACATCGACGACAATTACAATCACCTTTACGTGCTGGAATTCTACAGGGAGCCCGAATATCCCACCCCCGCCGCCCACAAGATGACGACCCCCGCAGGGGATTTCAATCAGGCAATGGCGGTGGCGTTCCCGTTGGACTTTGAAGAGGGTACCTTTGGTGTGGATCCCATTCCTACCTGTGCCATCTCTCTGCCCGATCATGTACAGGGCATGTGCATGGATGAAAGCTCGCTCTATCTTTCCACCTCTTGGGGTGTGTCCTTCTCTCATATCTATCAGTATAGTATGAGTACGATGAGAAATCAGCAGTCGAAGATCACCTTCCTCGGCACCGAAATGCCGCTCTATTACCTGGACTCCGCTTGCCTTTTGAAGGATTATAAAATCCCCCCCATGTCCGAGGAGATCGTTGTCGTGGACGGAAAGCTCTATACCATGTGCGAGTCCGCCTCCAACAAGTATATCTTCGGTAAGCTTACCTCCGCCCAATGGTGCTACGCCACCAATCTGAGCGAGATGGACTAAGGTGACGCGAAGGACGCGGGGAGACGCGGGAGACGCGGTCGCTTTTGAAAAAGCTCCGCAAAACTTTTATTACAAAATATGGCTTGGGGAAACACAGACTCCTCGTCTTTGGTAAGATATAGGCGATTGTTTTTTCTCTAAGGTAGAAATCCGTCGGACGGCTGCTGCGCCACCGACGGATTTCTTTTTATTTTCCCTATACATGTCATCCTGAGCGGAGTCGAAGTTTTGGTGAGGGAGCGAAGCGAGCCGATCCAAAACCGAGGAGCGTATGCGACGATGGGATCTCCTATGGCATATTCCGAACAGATCATTCAAATGAATATATTCATTCGACAAGAGGGCTATGGAGACCTCTTTGTAGATCCCTGCGAACCCTTCGGGTTCTTGCTTTGGGGCGAACGAGTCCGCCCCAAAGTTCGACTCCGCTTTCGCTTCGCTCAGGATGACGTACGATTTTATGTGTGCGTGGGTTGCCCTTGTTTTCTCGGGATGTCTTCGACGTCCCGTTATAAATATGAAAAGAAATCCGTCGGGACGCAGCAGGGTCCGACGGATTTCTACCTTAGGGAAAAAACAATATTATTTTAGCAAAATTATGACGAGGAGAATGCACAAAGGTCAAGCCATATTTTGTATGAAAGTTTTTGCCAAGCTTTTTTCTAAAAAGCGTAAAACACTAGTCGTAACTAACCTCAAACCAAACGGAAGGTTCCATCCTCGTTCTTTTGGAAGCGCGTACCGTGGCGAGCGCAACGGGCGAGGAAATCGTCCATGTAGGAGAGATCGGTAGCCAGACGGGGCAGACCGATATCGCACTTCTTGCCGTCCATGGGAGCCACCACGGGATAGAGGGTCATGGAGAGAAGATTGCCCTCATCGTCGGTCTCCCAGTAAGGGATCACAGTCTGGAACATCACGGGTTTGGTCATCAGACCGATGGTAAAGTCCTTGGAGCGGGTCTTCAGAAGCTCGTGAACGGTAGCATCGGAGGTCAGACCGTACTGAGCGTAGAAGTCCTCGGGAGCGATCGCCACGTTATAGAGCTCAATGGCAAAGTCGCCGAGGGAATAGAAAATGGGCTTGCCCTTGTAGATCTCAATGGGGCGAAGCAGATGCGGGCCGTGACCAACCACCGCATGAGCACCCGCGTCAATACAGTAATGGCAGAACTCCTTGAAGAAATCGGGAGAGGAAAAGCGATCCTCGCCCATCATGTGGCTGTGCACCGTCACCATGATGTAGTCTGCCTGCAGCTTTGCCTCGTAGATCGCCTTTTCGACACGGTCCAAGGTCTCCTTTTTGCACTTCTTGACCCACTGCGTGCGGTCACCGCGAACGAATTTCATGCCGCCGATCATCTCGTAGGAATCGTCCACACCGCCGTAGTAGCCGTCCCGCTTGTCCATTTCCATCTCCGCATTGATGCCGGTCTTGCGAATGATGGCCTGAATCTGATCAAATTCGGACGCCTCCAGCTCTACGTAGGAATCGTAGTTCAATGCGTTCACACCGGGGCGGCCCTTCATGCGGGGTGTCTGCTTGCCCGCGCTCATGGGGCCCGATAAGCTGGAGTTGAAGCTGATCAGCGCCACTCTGCCTGCGGCGGTATCCAGATAGCGAGGCGCTGCCGCCTCACCGAGATTTCTGCCCGCACCCGCATGCACAAGTCCGCTCTTCTCTACCGCCTCCAGTGTGGAAAGAAAACCGTCCATGCCGTAGTCCATGGCGTGGTTGTTGTTAAAGGTAAGCATATTGAAGCCAAATTTCTTGATGTCGTCCAATACCTCGGGATTGGTGCGAAGCCAAGTACCTCCGCTGAATTCGGATGCGTAGCACTCGCCCTCACGGTTGAGGGTAGTCTCCAGATTGAAGAATCTGGCATCGCCCTGCTTGATGATGGGAGCCAGCTCCTCATAACCCTTGTATCCCTCTTGGATCCTCCGTCCGAGAATGATATCTCCTACTGCCGTAAATTTCATTTCGTAACCTCCGTCATTGCCAACGCGATTTTGATACCAACTTCCAGTCCCAAATGGAAATCGCCCTTCCCGATCCACTCCTCACGGGTGTGCGCACCGCCGCCCGAGCAAACGCCGATCATGGCTGCGGGAATCCCTAAAGAGAACGGAATGTTGCAGTCGGTGGACATGGCGGTGGGAGTGGGAGCCGTGCCGACCACGTCCTCCACAATGCCGCTGATGATCTCTGCCATGCGGGAGATCTTTGCAAGATCCACCTTGCCCATGCAGGGACGCTCACCAACACGCTCCACCGAAACCTGAACCTCTTCGGTATTTGCCTCCGAAAAGATGCTCTTAAAATGCGCCTCCATGATCGCGAGACATTCCTCGTTGTCCGAACGGTACTCACAGAACATCTTAGCGCTTTGCGCGATGGTGTTGATGGAGGTTCCGCCCTCTACCGTACCCACGTTGTAGGTGGTACGGCTGTCCCCCACGTGGGGAACGTCAATGGCATAAATTTTACCGATGATCGCGGAAAGCTCGGCAATGGCGTTCTTTCTGCCGAAACGGCTCCAGGAATGTCCGCCCTGCGTAGTCACCTCCACCTCATAACGGTGGGAGCCCACGCAACGGTCGGAGAGCTCCGAGAAATATCCGTCAAAAGAAATAAACTGACGGATCCTGCCCGCATAATCCTTAAAAATCTGCCGACAGCCCTTCAGATTGCCCAAGCCCTCCTCACAGGAGTTGCAAACAAAGAGAATGCCTCCCTCGGGAGTAATTCCCTCTTTGAGCATAAATTTCGCCACCAGCATCAATACCACCACGTTGGCGGTATCGTCGCCAACACCGGGGCAGTGGATCCTTTCACCGTCATCCACGTAAGGCATGGGCTCGGTGTCGGGGAACACAGTGTCGGTGTGGGCTGCCATCACCGTAATGGAATCGCTTCCCTCACATCCGAGAGGAAAGATCACGTTCTTTGCCTCGTCAATGTAAACACCCTTCGCTCCTGCCTTTTCTAAGTAATTCTTGCAGTATGCGGCACGTGCATCCTCCAGGTGGGAGGGCGCGGGAATGAGACAAAGCTCCCTAAGAACCGAAAACAGCTCTTCCCTGTTCGCATCCACATATGCCTTGATTCTTTCTTTCATATCCAATTTCCTTTCGGTTTTGTTTTCCTTTCAATTCTATCTCAATTATATCACAGTTCCGCCACAAATGCAATAGTAAAAAAAGAAATCCGTCGGTGGCGCAGCAGCCGTCCGACGGATTTCTACCTTAGAGAAAATAGAATCGCCTATATCCTACACAAGGACGAGGAGTCTATGTTCCCCAAGCCATATTTTGTATGAAAGTTTTTGCGGAGCTTTTTTCTAAAAAGCGACCCGCATCCTCGCGTCCTCGCGTCCTCCGCGTCCTCCGCGTCCTTACTTCAACAACGCGATCAGCTCACCCAATACCGGCTCGAAGCGGGCACCGTACCAGTGATCGGGGTCCTTTGCCGTCTCCTGAATGCAAAGGAGGGTAAAGTCGGCGGCAATGCGAGCGGCATCGTAGGCACTCTTGCCCCGAACCAATGCCCCCACAAAGGCGGACGCGTAAATGTCACCCGTACCGTGGCTTCCCTTGGGCATCTTTTCATGCTCATAGTAGGCGTATCTTCCCTGCTCGTAAACCACCACACCGGTCCTGCCCTCGGCATAGGAAATGCCTGTCAGGATCACGTTCTTGGCACCGAGCGCGCAGAGCGCATCCAAAAGACGGTCAATGTAGGCACGGTCATATTCGGTCTTATATTCAACCCCCGTCAGCATACAAGCCTCGGTAATGTTGGGAACCACGTAATCCGCCAGAGCGCAAAGCCCCTTCATCTCCTCCACGAATGCCGCATCAAAGCCGGGATAGAGCGCACCGTTGTCTGCCATGGCAGGATCCACCACCGCTACACCACCCTCGGAAAGAACGGTCGCGAGCAGATCCTTTACGTAACCGATCTGGCGAGCACTGCCAAGATAGCCCGTATAGATGGCGTCAAATGCGATCTTCTCCTTTTTCCAATGCTCGTTAATGGCAGGCATGTCGTCGGTCAGATCACGGAAGGTGTAGCCCGAAAAGCCCGCAGTATGGGTAGAAAGCACCGCGGAGGGCAACACGCAGGTCTCCACACCGCAAGCGGAGATCAC
>JAFVRI010000131.1 GCA_017504335.1 Clostridia bacterium | reverse complement strand
TTTTCACTGTTTTCAATAAAATCCATATGAACCTCAAAAAAGAAGAAAATCAAAGTTTTTTCTTTTGAAACAGAAGATTCTGAAATTGACGGAAAAAGGGAGTTGTGGTAGAATATTTTTAGGATGCCGTATCCTGAAACATCGATATTCTACCATATTTCATGTCGTTTGTCAATCGCCTGTGCATGTATTTCAGAAAAGAATCGTTCACGGATGACTGCAATAGAATGAAATGAAAACAGAAAATCAAATAAACGGAAAATATCAAATCAAATCTGTGAAAGAGGAAAAACGGTATGATTCATTTTTTAAAATCAAAAGTGATATGGTTACTTCTTATGGCAATGCTTTGCATAAGTTTGGCAGGCTGCACCGACGATATGGACGAACCGCACACCGATCCGACGGTGAACGAGGAATCCCAAGGTGAGATCATGGAAACCGAAATCGAAACGGAGACCGAAACGGAAACAGAAACGGAAACAGAAACGGAAACAGAGACTGAAACCGAGACTGAAAAAGAAACTGAGACCGAGATGGAAACAGAGACTGAAAAAGAAACTGAGACGGAAACCGAGACGGAAACTGAGACGGAAAAAGAAACCGAGACCGAAACCGAGTCAGAGTCCGATGTGGAGATCCCCGCAGATACAAATACGGTAGAGCTTGCCAAGATCATCAATGGGAAAAGAGTATCGAGCTATGCCATTGTGCGAAGCTATGGTGGGCCGTTCAGCAAAGAGGCACGAGAGCTTTATGACCTTTTCAAAATTCAGTTCAGCATTGGGGATATGATTTACATCGATGACATAGAAGACCGTCCCGAAGGGGTAAATCTGATTCTGGTGGGAAACGATCTTGACTCGGTGAAATATCCCGAAATGATGGAGATTTCCCGTGAATGGGGAATGTTTGACTATGGCTTGGCTCAGGTGGGTGACACCCTGATCGTTTATGCGGACAACCTGCAAACCATGGCAGACGCGATGGCGATGACACAAAGTCATATCAAGAAAAACTCCCAATGGATCGATGATCGGTTGATTTTGGATATGAGTGGCACGCTTCACAAAACCGAGGAGCGGTTCCTTGTGGATTTTCCTCATTTTGAAGAGCAAGCAGACAGCTATTATAACAACGATTTCGAGATGGCATACGTTTATAAGAAGGTAACCCGTGCGCAGTATGATTCCTACGTGGCAGAGCTTGCGGCTGCGGGATACGTGGACAAGCAGGGCGGACGTCAAATCGGAAGAAATCTGTTTGCTACCTGTATCCATCCCGAAAAGGGACAGCTTCACCTGACCTATTTCCCTTTGGCAAACAAGGACAGCGGAGAGCTGACCGTATTTGCGAACGCTCTTGCCGAAACCGTTGCGATTCCGGAGGATTCTTATACACCCGATCAAAAGATCACAGAAGCCGTCTTTCACGTAATGTCTCAGGATTATACCAACCGAGGCAAAGAGATCTATGACGGAAACGGTATGTGCTACGTCATGACCTTAAAGGACGGACGGTTCGTGATCTTTGACGGAGGATATGACAACAATGATCCGATCAATCTATACAATTACATGAAGGCAATGAACAAGAGAGCGGATGGGAAGATCGTGATTGCCGCTTGGTTCATGTCTCATTCTCACGGAGACCACGTGTTGGCATTTGAAAAATTCATGTCGATGCCCTCGCTTTACGAGAACGTGACCATTGAGTATTTCGTTGCCAATTCCCCTACCGAGCAAAAGCTTGGAGAATTCAACTGGATGACGAAAAAAATGCCCACTCTGCTGGAAAGGGGGAATATCCCTCTGATCAAGCCCCATACGGGACAGGTTCTCAGCTTTGGCGGAACAAAATTTGAGATCCTCCTTTCTCACGAGGCAGTTTCGTCGAGCGACGTGAACGATATGTCCACGGTGGTTCGCATTGAGGAAAACGGACATACGATCCTGCTGTCCGCGGATGCCATGAGCCCTGCTTCGGGTAGAATGGTATCTCTGTACGGAGAAGCATTGAAAAGTGACGTGTTTCAGGTGAATCATCACGGGCAAAGTGGCGGCACGGTAGCCTTTTACGAAAAAGTAGCCCCCACCTATGCACTGTGGACTACCTCAAAGGACGGCTTTGATTCTCGCATTGACGGAGGTGGAAACTGTGGTGGTAGCGCTGTTTTAAGCAATGTTTGGATCCGTGACAATGTAGGGCTGGAAAATTGCTTTGTGGCGGACGATGAGATCGAGCAGATCTTCCTGCCCGAGGACGGAGAAATTTACATTGTAACCGAAACAGGCTACCGTGTAACCAACAACTATCCGAAAGAGAACGGAGACGGAGTCTTGCAGCTTCCCTCGACAAATTGAAAAAGGGAGTTTTTACAATGAAAGAACCCTTCGACAAGTCATATTATTTACAAAAAGCCGATGAAAATTTTCCGACCCTATATCGAGAGGAGATTTCGATACCCAACGAGGTGAAGGAGTTATATCCCGGTGACAGCTTTGTGCTGGATCTCGGCAACCATTACGTGGGATATCTCTCCTTTGTGTTGGGCTTTACAAACCGTTATCCCGATGCGCCCACGCGGCTTTCGGTCAGGTTCTGCGAGCGTCCGTATGAGATCGATGCCGATTTTTCGGCATACACGGTAGGACTTTGCGCCTCTTGGTTACAGGAAGAGATCGTGACCGTTGACTATCTCGGGGAATACAAAATGCCCAGACGCTATGCGGCTCGCTATATCAAGATCACCGTGCTTGCCGCCCCTAAGCGGATCACCCT
The DNA here is from genome assembly GCA_017504335.1 of Clostridia bacterium. GTDB lineage: Bacteria > Bacillota > Clostridia > Oscillospirales > CAG-272 > HGM12713. Next base: position 17,814 of record JAFVRI010000131.1, on the reverse strand, counting down.
TTCGGACTTTGTGTTTTCAGCGGTGACAAGCGCGGATTCCCGACAGCTGGAGTCGGTTTCCATCGATGACGAAGAGCTTTTGGCCATTGACCGCGTATCGGTCAACACCCTCAAGAACTGTATGCAACGAGTGTTCGAGGACGGACCTAAGCGAGATCGACGTCTGTGGATCGGAGATCTTCGATTGGAGGCCTTGGCAAACTATTATACCTATCGTCAAACCGACCTCGTTCGTCGGTGTCTGTATCTGTTTGCCGCCGCCGAGTGCGACAAGGACGGTGTGATGCCGGGATATATCTACGAATATCCCTTCTTCTATTCGGGTTGCTGGTTCTTGCGGGACTATTCCTTGCTTTTTGCGGTGACGCTTTGCGAATATTATTTGTACACGGGGGATGAGCAGACCTTTTTGGAGATCTACCCTGTGGCAAAGGGGCAGACGAACGCCATGCTCGGCGAGTTGGATGAAAACGGAATTTTGGTTCCGAAAAATCCCGATAACGTATTTATTGACCATATTGGTAGTCTGAAAAAAACGACCTCGCTGAACGGCATTTATTTATATGCGCTGAAAGCCTTGATCGAGACGCTGTCTCTCTTAAACCATGAGGATGCCGAGGTGTATCGGTCGCGCTATGAAGCCGCGCGTGCATCGGCACTTCGCTCTCTTTATAACCAAGAAAAATGCAATTTTGAAAATGCCTATGACGAAGGGCAGCTCAGCGTTCATTCGGTCGCTTGGATGATCCTTGGAGGCGCGCTGGAAGGCGAGGAGGCTTGGGAGCTTTTGCGGAGTGCGATGCAGCACGAGGCGTATTTGAAACCCGTATCTCCCTATATGATCCATTACCTGATCGAGGCGATGGAGATGCTTGGAAGAGAAGAAGAGGCCATGAGCTGTCTGAGAGAATTCTGGGGAGCGATGGTCAAGGAGGGGGCGGATACCTTCTACGAGATCTTTACCCCCGAAGACCCACAGGCGCATTCCGTGGAGCGTCTGACCACAAGCATGTGTCATGCCTGGAGCAGTACGCCATCCTATTTCATCAGAAAGCGGATCGTCGGCGACAGAAGAGGCACTTCCATTCAAATGATCGAAAAATAAAGGAGAAATCATGGTTTTCGCAAATGATTTTCACGGAAAAAACGACAGTGAGATCCTGAATGCCGCCATTCAAAGCAGGGGGGCGGACGGGATCGTTGTCATTGCTCCGCGTGCGGTGGATGGGGAGCGGGACTATTGGCTGTTGGACCATGCCATTCTGTTGCCCGAAAATACCACGGTGATATTGCAAAACGCAAAGATCAAGCTGTCCGATGCTTGTCGGGATAACTTTTTCCGCACGGCAAACTGCGGGATTGGGATCGAGGATCCGCAACTCATTCGCAACGTGCATATTCGCGGAGAGGGATTTTGTCTTTTGGAGGGCGCCGATCATCCCCGCGCCACGGGAGACAGCACCAAGAGTCTGCGCGCTCCTTGCCCTCATCTTCCCGAGGACGCTTGCAAAGCGGCCGATTGGATTCCCGCGGAGCGTCGATCGCCCGAAAAGCTGACCTTTGCCGATATTCACGACTATTCCTACGGCACGGATGCGGGCAGGGAAGAGGAATCTCAATACGGGGATTGGCGAGGCATCGGCATTCTCTTTGCCAACGTGGATGGCTTTTCGATTTCGGGACTTCGCATCAAGGAATCCCACGGGTGGGGAATATCCCTTGAGGCTTGCTCGAACGGACGGATCGAGAAGATCGACTTTGATGCCCGTATGCACAAGATGATCGACGGCATGGTGATGAATATGGAGAATCAGGACGGAGTGGATCTCCGCAACGGATGTCACCATATTGTGATCTCGGATATTACGGGTACTACGGGGGACGACGTGATCGCTCTGACCGCCATTGCGGCCAACAAAAAATATACCCCCGGCGGCTCGTTCCGTTCTACCCACGTGATGCACAACGATTGGACAAGACGGGATCGGGATATTCACGATATCATCATCCGCAATGTGATCGCGCGTTCCTATCTCTGCTGTACGGTGCGGCTGCTCCCTGCGATGACGCATATTTATAACGTAGTGATCGACGGTATCATCGACACCCGATCGGCGGATGCTCCCAAGCATTACGCGACACTTTTGCTGGGTGACGGCTGCTACGGGGAGAATTGGAAGGACAGCTTGCGGAATCTTTCGATCTCCAACGTGATCTGCAATACCAAGCATCCCATCTACGTGGCGGGGTATCTGTCCGATTCGGTGATCGCTAACGTGGTAAATACCAATCCCGATTGTGAGATGTTGAAGCTCACCCACGAGGACGGTCTGAATCACGTCCTGCTTTCTAACGTGACCTAAGAAGAAAAATCGATGAACAAAAATTTCAGAGAGACGGATTGGAAACGCTATCTTCCAATCCCGATTTGTGAGGAATACCCCGAATATGGGGAATTTTATGAAAAGGCATGGGAGCTTGCTCACGATCACGTCATGGAAATTGACGGAATGCCTCAAAATCCGTATATGTATGTGTCATGCCTGGAGCAGTACGCCCTCCTATTTCATCAGAAAGAGGATCGTTGGCGACAGAAGAGGCACATCCATTAAAATAATCGAAAAATAAAGGAGAAATTATGGTTTTCGCAAATGATTTTCAGGGAAGAAATGACAGTGAGATTTTAAATGCTGCCATTCAAAACAGAGACGCGGACGGGATCGTTATCATTGCTCCGCGTACGGTGGACGGAGAGAGGAATTATTGGCTTTTGGACAGCGCGATTCTGTTGCCCGAAAACACTACGGTGGTATTGCAAAACGCAAAGATCAAGCTGTCCGATGCTTGTCGGGATAACTTTTTCCGCACGGCAAACTGCGGGATTGGGATCGAGGATCCGCAGCTGATTCACAACGTGCACATTCGTGGTGAGGGCGTGTGTGTGTTAGAGGGAGCGGATCATCCTCGCTCTACGGGAGACGGCGGAAAGATCCTGCGTCGTGTTTGCCCTCATTACCCCGAGGATATTTGCCGATTCGCAGATTGGATCCCCGAGGAGCGCCGTTCTGTCGAAAAGATTACCTTTGCAGACCGTCACGATTATACGTACGGAACCGACGCAGACAAGGAGGGAGAATCTCACTACGGAGACTGGAGAAACATTGGCGTTCTGTTTGCTATGGTCGAGGATTTCTCGATCTCGGGAATTCGGATCAAGGAACCCCACGCATGGTCTATTTCGCTTGAGGCTTGCTGTAACGGACGGGTAGAGAAGATCGATTTTGATGCCCGTATGCACAGAATGATCGACGGAATGATGATGAATATCGAGAACCAGGACGGTCTGAATCTCCGCAACGGATGTCATCATATCGTGGTCTCGGATATTACGGGTATGACGGGAGATGACGTGGTCGCGCTGACCGCATGGACTCCTGTTCAAAAATATCGCCCGGGCGGTTCGTTGTGTACCACTCACGTGATGCACAACGATTGGTCAAGACGCGATCGGGATATTCACGACGTCATCATCCGCAACATTCTGGCATGTTCTTATCTGTGTTGCTCGGTTCGTCTGCTTCCCATACTGGCTCACATTCATAACGTGGTGATCGACGGTGTGGTCGATACCCGATCGACAGAAGTCCTCCCGCGTTACGCGACGATTTTGTTAGGAGATGAAGGTGACGCAGGCGAAAACTTTAAGGACAGCCTGCAGAATATTACGATCTCCAACGTGATCTGTAACACCAGACGTCCGATCTACCTGCAGGGCTATTTGAGCGATTCGGCGATTTCCAACGTGATCAACAACAATCCCAACTGCGAGATGATCACGATGCTCCATGAGGACGGACTCAATAACGTGTCGCTTACCAACATGGTCTGTGTGGCGAAAAAGTGAACAAGAATTTCAGAGCGATAGATTGGAAGAGCTATCTTCCCATTCCGATTTGCGAGGAGCACCCCGAATACGGAGTGTTTTATGAGACGGCGTGGGAGCTTGCCCGTGACCACGTGAAGGAGATCGACGGAATGCCCCAGAATCCATACATGGACGAGGCGTTTTGCGCTACCCAGCTTTGGATCTGGGATACCTGCTTTATGTCTCTTTTTTGCAAATTTGCGGGAGAGGTCTTCCCGGGAGTGGAGTCTTTCCAAAATTTCTATTCTGTCCTCTATGAGGGAAAGCTCCTTCCCAAGGTCATTCCCCCCGAGGACGAGCCTTATTGGACCGAAACTACGCCCGGTGTACCCGCTCACATCATGGTTCATATTGCCGATAACCCTCCGCTCTTTGCGTGGAGCGAATACGAAAACGCATTGGTCCACGGCGACCTTGAATATCTAAAAACACTTTTGTATGAAAAGAAATCCTTGCAGCGTCATTACGAATGGTTTGAAAGCCAAAGGGAAAAACGAAAAATCCACGGGGTGCTGGCTCCCAATTGCCTGATCAGCGAGCCTTACGGCTACAAATGGGAAGGAGCGCGCTCGGGCATGGACAATACACCGAGAGGCAGAACCGAGATCCCATCCCCAAAGCGACCCAACAATCCCGACATGTATTGGCTGGACGCCATTTGCCAGCAGGCGCTTTCCGCAAGGATGATCGCCCGTCTCTTTGCCATGGTAGGGGACTGCGAGAACGAAAAAAATTGGAACCAAAAATTTGAAGAAAAGAAAAAGATCGTCAATGCGCTGTATTGGGATGAAGAAGATCGGTTTTACTACGATATTGATTGTAACGATCATCATTTCTATAAGGTGAAAAGTATCGCTTCTTTTTGGCCGCTGATCGCGGGAATCGCGTCGGCGGAGCAGGCAGAGGCGATGGTCGCACACATTTCCGATCCCGATACCTTTGGCGGTATCTTGCCGTTTTCCTCGATTGCGAGAAACGACCCCGAATTTTCCCCGACAGGAAAATATTGGCGGGGAGCCATGTGGCTTCCCACAACCTATATGGCTTTGCGAGGAATGACGGATTACGGATTCCATAAGGAAGCGCATGATGCGGCAGTCTCTGTCCTTGACTATATGTGGAAAACCTATGAGGGCTATGAGCCCCATAGCATTTGGGAGGCATATGCTCCCGAAGGATATCGCCCTGCCACCTATACGGATGACGTACGCATTGTCCGCAAGGACTTTTGCGGCTGGTCGGCGCTCGGTCCGATTTCGATCTATCTCGAATACATATTGGGATTTTCTTCGATCGATGCCTTTGAGAGAATCGTCCGTTGGAATAAGCCGGAGGATTTTCGCTCGGGGATCGGTGTCAAGAATCTGCGATTTGGTGACGTGGTGACCGATATCATTGCGGAAGGGAAGCATGTTTGCGTATCCTCCAACGCACCCTATACCCTTGAAATCAACGGAAAAGCCTTTTCCATTCAAGCGGGAGAACAGGAATTTTTATTATAAGGTGTTGCTTTTAAGCTCTCGCTTATACTTATAATAAGAATTCCTCGAGGGACTGCGAGGTGAGTCTTCGGCTAATCTCTAAACATAAAAAAATCAAGGCTTAAATACAAAGAAGAGCGACCGCCAAGGTCGCTCTTCTTTTATGCTGTATTGGGCTCAAAAATTTTTGCGAATACAAAAAGGGAAGTGTTTGCGGAATTTTGCGATTGGAGGGAGCAAACACGCTCCTTAGCTTTTTTCGCCTCTTCGATCACAAGGCCACCCGTGGGTTGATACAGTCAGCGGCACTTTGCTTTCCTATAAGATTCTCCCTTTTTACCCGTTTACGTAATTTATCATACCTAATGTTTTCTGTCTTTTGGCATCGAAAGCAAATGTTTTTTCAATTCCGTCACCCGCGTTCTCGTTCTTGAAGGTATACACCTCACCGGGACGGATCCTCATGATCACGCGATCTCTTGCATAATCCACCTTTAAATACTTTGGTTCGGGGGATACCTGCGCCATTCCTCTGCCGCAAAGGGGCAGGAAAATCGTTTCGTCACAGAAGGTAAAAATATATCCTGTATCATTTGTCTCCGTCGGATAGTAGATCACGGTCTCTCCCTTTTGTGACAGAGCATTGATCCGCTCCCCTTCTCTGAGCGTCCAGTTTCCGAAGGATTCAAAGTGGGGCATGCCGTTCGGCTTATGTCTTGACATGGAAAAAAGATTTCCGAGGGCTCGTTTTTCTTCTTCGGCAAGCAGAATCTTCTCGTCGGGCAGGCACTCTTTGGGAGACTTTTTCCGATTTTTCACTACATCGTGATAGCCCTTGATATAATAGTTTGCCGAAAATCCATAGATGGAGGAGCTGATGTAATGGGTTGCGAGCCAACTGTTAAACATCATGCAACCGTCGGAATCAATGGGAAGATTCGGACAAGCAAGGGCTGCAATATTGGCTCTGATCTCCTTTTCTCTCGTTCCGCTATGGGTATCGTGCATGCGATTGAAGTCGATCAAATGCTCAAATCTCGGATCCGCTACCGTACAATCAATCAGCACGTCGGGTCTTACTCGCTTCGCCTCCTCGTACATCATGGTATAAAAGTGGTATAGCTCCTTGTGCCCCATTCCCCGTTCGGGATGGGCATAATGAGAAACCGCGGGATCTCTTAAAAGTCCCATAAAATCGATCTTGATGCCGTCAACGTGGTACTGTCCCTCTCCGTCTCCAAATAATTGCTCACAAACCTCCCGAAGAAATTGACGGGCATTGTCGTGGGTATAATCAATGGCAAAGCACCCCGGGTACTGTGAAAAATAGTCTCCCCACATGGGGGGCTTGAGCTCATCCGGAGACAGGATCCTCAGCTCTTGGGCTCTGGTGGTAAATCCATTGGTAACCTTATCAAACAGAGGAGTGACCCACAGAATGACGTGATGGCCTTTTTGGTGAAGATCCTCGATCATTCCTCGGAAATTCGGAAAACGGCGTTCGTCAACGACAGGCATAAAGGAGTGAGGAAGCTGCCAGGAATCGTCAATGATCAGATTGATCCCCTCCATACCCCATTCGGTCTCGGCGATTTCCACGTAGTCACGGATCCACGCCTCATCAATTTTTTGACCCACCCGATGCTCTGAAATCTGATCGCCATAGGTACAGAAAAAGGTGTTTTTCCACCATGAGGGAAGCTCAGAGATCGGATTTTCTCTTGGCGTATAGACACCAAATTCCTCCAGCTTCTTTCGAAACAGAGAAATTGAGTCAAACTCGTCCTCGGGAAAGGTGATCAGAATCCTCGGCATCACATATTTCTCTACGAGCTTATTTCCTCCCAATCGCTCTACAAGGAAGGAAAAATCCTCCAGCATTCTGCACTCCTTGGTATCGGGCAGATCCAGAAGGCCGATCGAAATCCAACCGCGGGAATTGCCAAGCGCAAACTCCAAAACAGAGGGGGAGTTATAGCCGTATGCCGAAATGTCGGGAAGCCTGTCGAAATAGGTCATGTTATGATGACCGTTTCCGTGTGGCTGGGGGCAAAAGGCTCGGTCGAAATCCTTGATACGCATTCCCTCTCCGGCAAAGATCTTCACCGTATCGACGGGAGTTTTCTTTCCAAAGGACTTGGTGTATTCCACCACGATATGATCGTCACCGAGAGAAAAGACCATTTCCTCGGATGCGGAAGAGAAACGGAGCCGATCGGCGGAGCACTCCGATAAGCTCATCGAAGAAAGCACACCGTTGATCTCTGCCTTTGCGGGAAGCGTAACCAGTACTTCTCCGCTTCGCTCAATGACCACGGTATTTTCTTTGACAGAGAGCGCAAATTCCTTTTTCTCAAAAACCGTTCTTTTCATTATCGCTTTTCCTCTACTTTCTTTTTTATCGAATCCTCAAAGGCAAAATCCGATATCCAACAAGATCGGTACCCATGCTCCTCGCACCATTCCACGCCCGCAAACAGCCGCTCCTTATAATCGGGAAGATATCTTCTCCAATGGGGATAGAAATATTGCTCGTGAATGAGCAAATACATAAACGCACGGTCGTCTCGAGTGAGATAGCTATCAAGACATGCCCGAATCCCCTCGGGCGTATGGCTATTGAGAATCACATCGTCCTTAACGAAAATAATATCCTCCTCGGTATCCACCCAGAAATCCCGATTTTGGGCATGGCGGGTCTGATCGACAGAAAGATAATAAGAAACAGACGGCTCTTCTTGATCGTCGATCAAAAAATACGCGTCCAGCACCGAAAAGCCAAGATCGCGAAAGGCGCGAGTTGCGGAGCGATTGGAATCCGCAAAATGCTCCGAGGTCACTCGGTCCATTACCTCTTTTCCCGCGAAGCGAAGGATCTCCCGCTCTACCATTCTTCCTTCCTCGATCACCTGCTCATAATCGGCATACTTGTAAGGGCTGTCCGGAAGATCGGCACGCGCATGAAAGGAAAACCGAAGCCAGTGAGCATTGGCAGAAAACTCCTCTTTGTATTTGTCGGGGAACATGGAAAGATTGAAGCTTTTGTCCACGGTTTCATAATAAATATGCATATGCGTACGGGTACCGTAACGGTCGTAAAGCTCTCGGTACATGGCAAGATAGGGATCGTCAAAGAGCGAATGGTATTCCTCTTGATGCTCCCATATATTTTTGAGGCAAAAGATCACGTCGTCCACTCCTACGCGGTAGGTATGATATCCGCCCCGAAACCAAAAGAGCTGTGCCGTCTTCTCCTCACCTGTTTCAAGACAAACGGCACGCACGCTTGTACGGTAATCCTTCAGGAAAAGCATGACGCGGTAGGTTCCGAGCGAGACCTCCTCCGCAGGGATCCCGTTAACCGTTACCGTGCAAGCGAGGCTCGCACCGACGGTAAGCTCCACCTTAAGACGGTCGTTTTCCAGGACACCGTCGATATTCTCAAAAAGCACGTCTCCGTCAACGAAAGAGAGAAAGCGGAGGGGCGATGCGTTCATAGAAGTCCCTGCTTCACATTCGACAGACCTTGCGCTTTTCCCGAGGGCGGACAGTACATCACTCATCGTAATATTCACCTCCAAATTCTTAATGTCACCATTGTCGCACACTTTTAGGACTTTGTCAATAGCAAACGAAAAAACAATTCGCAGATTCCTCTGCCGACAGGTTTCAAGACAAAACAAAAAATATTGGACACATCATTTACGTGTTTTTGCATGGTGATGTGTCCGATATTTTTTCTATAAAGGTGGTTCTATGATAAATACCCCAAAGCAAAGGTGATGACAACACTTGCCATCGAGAAAGGCTATAACAAGCTCGTTAGTGCTGTCAGCAGAGGGGCTACGTCAAGGAACGATAGGACAGTATAAACAAAACTCTCCTTTTTTTGTGGGAGTTAGATCCCCGTGGCCTCGATGATATGTCTTCCGACGTAGCCACTTTGCATAAGAAGCTTATAGCTATAGCCGTTTTCGTCATTTGTTTACCGAGCATTTTTCGGTATCCCCTCATGAATATTTGATCATGAGACGGTTGGAGCATGCGGAAACGCTTTTGCTTCAAACCGAGCTGAACATAACAGAGATTGCTTACCGTACAGGCTTTGCCACCTCTTCCAATTTCTCCAAGGCGTTTAAAAAACACAACGGTATGTCGCCAAAGGACTGCCGATGACTTGCTCAATAATTGGAAATCGAATGGAAAATACGAAAGGTTCAAAATCCATATAAAGCCTCACGATGAAGTACGTCACGGTTTGAGCCTTCAACAAGGGCTTGCGGGGGCGTTCTTCGGCTAATTCCTAAAACATAATAAGATCAAGGCTTAAACACAAAAGAAGAGCGACCGCCAAGGTCGCTCTTCTTTTGTGCTTTTTGAAATTGGAAAACCTGTGTTCCCCTATATTTTTTTGTGTTTTTTCGGGGTTACACCAAAGTGCTTTTTGAAGCTTGTAATAAAATTCGCGTAGTCATCAAAGCCCGAACGAAAGCAAGCCTCGGAAATACTTGCTCCGTTTGTCAGAAGCTCCTTGGCAAGCGCCATTTTTTTCATCGTCAGATATTTGTGCGGAGTCAGGTTCAGATGCTTTTTGAACAGTTGATGGATATAGGATGCGGAAAAATGAGTAAGCTCGGTCATATCTTGGACGGTCTTGATCTGGGTCAAATTTTGATGGATGACCTCCATAATTTCCTGAAGACACTCGTTTTTTCCCATTTGAACCTCAATGTTGTTTTCGGGTTCATTCAGGATACAAAGTATTTTTATTACGTTCGCATAAAGATAGTGTTCATTTAACGGAGATTCTTCAGTCCTGAAGATTTCTTCTGCCAGGGAAATCATAATTTCTTGTTTCTTGGAAATAAAAAGGTTTCCGTCTCCCCGTCTTCGGTTGGCGATTCTGTCCGCAAGCGCCGGATGAGTTTGCAGAAATGCGGGGGAGAGAGAAATTTGATACCATTCCATATCCTGATCGTGATCCCATTTCCCAAAGTGGAGCTCTCCGGGGGCATATACTCGGATCTCGTTTGCGTTGTGATGATACACGTTGCTTTCAATAAAGAGATCCATCTTTCCTTTGATATGAATGAAGACCTCGGCATGGTCATGGGAATGATAGGATTCGTTCCAAAAAGTGGCAGGGACGTTGCCTATGATATGGTGGATCGAAATTTCATTGTTCCATACGTTTCTTGTTTTCATACTCACCTCATGCGATCATCGTGGAAACGGTAATCGTATTATATCATAAAAGAAATCGTATTTCAATCCAAAAAATGTAGAAATTTAAAGTTATTGCATAGAAAATGAAAAGAAATTTTGAATTCTTTATGGTATAATGGGATAAAACGGAGGTGGCAATATGACAAACAGAATAGAAACAATCATAAACAATTTCGATCGGTTTGATTCCTATTTGAGTGGGAAAATTGCTCGGGATATCGAGGAAAACCGAAAAGGGCAGTTCGTTATCAATTTTAAGAGTACGGATGGCGAAGCTCTTTCCGATGTTCACGTGAGGGTGAAGCAGAAAAAGCATGCCTTTCGGTTTGGATGCAATACCTTTTACCTGGATCAATTTGAGGACGAGGAACGACGCAGACTTTACAGAGAGCATTTTAAGAATCTCTTTAATTATGCCGTTGTTCCGTTTTATTGGGACACGCTTGAGCCGGAGCAGGGAAAGCCAAGATTTGAAAGCGATTCACGGTTTGTATCCCGTCGTCCTCCGATCGATACGATCATACAGTTTTGCGAGGAAAACAAGATTCGTGCCAAGGGACATTGTCTTGTATATAATTCGTTTCAGCCGCAATGGATCTCGGATGACAATGAGGTGCTGAAAAGACAGATCACGAAACGAATCGGAGAGATCGCGAAAAAATACGAAGACCGTATTTTTGATTTTGACGTCATCAACGAAATGATCACAGTTTATAAAAACGCATACGTAGGAAACGGAGAGAGAAACCTACAAATTACAGACGAGCCGGATCATGAAAAATGGGCGTTTGATACCTGTAGACGCTATTTCCCCAATGCCAATCTGTATTGGAATGAAGGGATGTTTGAAACCTTTGGCACGCATTATAAGGGATTCCGCAGCTTTTATTATCTTATGATTGAAAAAATGTTGCGGGACGGTGTAAAAATTGACGGACTTGGAATGCAGTATCACGCGAACGCGCCAAAAGAAACAGCAGATATCAAATTGGCAAAGGTATGCAATCCTTTAAGAATCATCGACGTTCTTGAGCGATATGGGGACTTTAAGCTTCCGATTCATATTTCCGAGGTTTCCATCCCTTCCTATTCCAACGAAAGCCATGACGAGGAATTACAGGCGGAATTGACGGAGCGTCTTTTTAAGCTTTGGTTTTCAAGCAGATCTTGCGAGGCGATCGTTTGGTGGAATTTTTGTGACAATACAGCGTACCAAAGCGAGAACGTGTATCATTCCGGGCTTTTGCGCTACGATTGCAGTAAAAAGCCCGTATATGAAGCGATTGATCGCTTGATCAACAAGGAGTGGAATACAAGTTTTGAGAAGACCGTGACGGGGCAATTGCGGTTCAGCGGATTTTATGGAGATTATGAGATCGAAGTAGAGCATCAGGGAAAAAAGTCGGTTACCGAGCTTTCCCTTCGCCGTGATAACACCGGTTATGATAACCGCTTGTGTGATTTTCGCGCAAAGGATATTGTTTTGTAAACGATAAGGAAAAAGGAGGACTACTATGCAGACATCAAAAATTTGGGCATACCTGATTCATTTGGGATCCAATATGTGGACGAAAAAGGAAAAAGTTTCTACGGGAATTCGCCATGAGGAGGATTTTACGTATAAGGATCGGATGTTCTGTCAGAAGGATGTGTGGGATCGGGTGACCGAATTCTTGCCAACCTGCGGCATCAATACGCTGGTGATCGATATCGGAGAGGGAATTCGTTTGGATTCTCATCCAGAGATCGCGATCCCGGGCGCATGGAGCAAGGAGCAAATGCGGGCAGAGCTTGCTCGCTTGAGAGGCTTGGGTCTTATGCCGATTCCAAAATTCAATTTTTCCTGCGGACATAACGCATGGATGGGCGAATATGCATATATGGTGGGAACCGAGAAATACAATGCATTTTGCCGTGATATCATAGAAGAGACCATCGAGCTTTTTGATACGCCCCCCTTCTTCCATCTGGGACTGGAGGAGGAAGAATATGAAGCGCAGGCAACCAACTACATTGCGGTAGTCAGGACTCCTCAGAAAAAGACCGAGGATGCTCTGTTCTTGTTTGATATTTGTCTCTCCCACGGTGTACGCCCCTGGATCTGGGCGGATTTCCACAGCTATGGCGGCGCGGAGCTCTTTGGCGAGCGGATCCCCAAGGAGGTCATGGTATCGCCTTGGGTGTATGGTATGATCCGTGACGGATATCCCTTGGAAAAGCAGAGTGAGAACGTCCGTGATATGCTGATGTTGGATTCCATGGGCTACGAAATCATCCCCACCTGCTCGACCTGGAGCTGGCACTTAAATGCCAAGGATCTGATGCTGTTCTGTCAAAAGCACAACAGAGAGGAGTCGTTGGCAGGCTTTATGATGGCTCCTTGGATGTTGACCATTGAGAAAAAGTATTATGCCCACCTGAATGCCGCATATACCTTTTATCACGCAAGAAAAGATATCTTCGGAATGCCTGAATGAAGAAGATCCTTCAAAGTCAATAAACACAAAAGAAGAGCGACCCGACGGGTCGCTCTTCTTTTGCTTACAGAGAATGTTCTTTTCCGTATTTTGGAGGGAATACGGTTTTTATGGAGTGGATCAGTTAAAGGTAACGGTTCCGTCCAGGCAGGAAACCTTGTAGGTTGTCGTTGCATTGTCGTATCTGCAGGCAAATCTCCAGGAGGACACGGTTCCCTTGTAGGTCACCGTTTGCAAAGCGGTGCAGCCCTTGAAAATATCGTAACCACCGGTACCGTTCGGACCGACTCCAATCTCTCTGACGCTGGCAGGGATGGTGATCTTTGTCAAAGCTGTGCAGTTCGTAAAAGCGTTGGATACGATTTTGGTAACACCCTCGGGGATCGTTACGTTATTCAAAGAGGTACAACCGTAAAAAGCGCCATTATCGATGGTCGTGAGCGTGGAGGGAAGCGATATGGTTTTCAAATTCGTGCAATCCGAAAATGCGCTGGATTTAAGAGCCGTAATGCCCTCGGGAATGGTTATGGTTGTCATTGGCAGTCCCGAAAATGCTCCGCTTCCAATGACGGTTACGCTTCCGTCGTCGGGAATTTGGCTGGTCTTGCAAGCCATCCTCAGCTCCTTGCTTTCGGTATGGATCAGACAGTTATTGACGGCATGATAAACGGGATTATCCTCGCTTACGGTAATGGTGGAGATCGCCGGACAATTTTTCAAATCGAAAGAGGACAAGTATTTTGTCGCGTTTTTGGAAATATGGATGGAGGTCAGAGATGCGCAATCATCAAATGCACCGGAAAACGCGGTAACGGAATCGGGCAGCTTGACGGTGGTAAGTCCCGTGCCCGCGAAGGCGCCGCCACCGATTTTTTCCAAGGAGCTCGGCAAGGAAATGCTCTTGAGGGCGGTACAGCCTTTAAAGACATTAGAGTCGATTTCTACCAGCGTAGAGGGGAGCTTCACCGTTTCCAGTGCGGTGCATCTGGAAAACGAGTCGGAGATTTTGGTTATTCCCTCGGGGAAGGTAATGCTCGTAATGGAATCACTATCACCGTTAATCGCAAATCGTGAAACGGTCAGACCCTCGGGGGATTTGGCGGGAAATTCGATGCTCGTGCCCGTGATCTGATCCAGCTGCACGTGTACGGTGCAGTTTTTTCCATCGTCATGGGCCATAAAATAAAATGGGGAGGAGGTTTCTTCTTCGACGGAGCCGTCGTTTTCCTCCGTGCTGTCGCAGGAGGCAAGAAGCCCGAGCATACACACAAGAAGGATCGCTGCTACAAGAATTGCAAATGTCTTTTTCATCATGGTTTCCTTTCTTATCAAATTGTACGGAATAGAAACTACTCCACCTGTAATTATACAAGAAACCCTCCTTCATGTCAAGAGATTTTGGAGGTATAATTCCTATATTATGCATAAGGAGTGCTTTGGAAACAACATAAGATTGATCAAAGCAGGGTTTATGCTTTTTTTATTTCATTTATAATACTATGAGGTTTTTGAGCCACGCAATGGAACGGCGAAGTTCTTCGTCGCTTCCGTCAAACTCAAAGCTGACCGCCCCGTTGTAGCCAACGGTCCGAAGGGTACGGAAGCCGTGGGCAAAATCCACAGAACCTTCACCGAGGGCGACTTCGTAGATTCGCTTGCCGGACATGCTCTCATAGGCTTTCCTGTCGGGAAGGATTGCATCGGTAAGCAGGTAATCCTTTACGTGCACGTGGCGAATGTCGGAGGCAAATCGCTCAAAGACGGCTCGGGGATCTACGTCTACAAAGAAGGAATTGCCGAAATCTCCGCAAATTCCCACGGGACAGCCTCGTGTCTTCAGCTCGCCGTAGATCTGCGCAAGCCCCTCAACACCGTTGAAGTAGATCCCCTGAGGCTCGTAAAGACAGGTGACGCCGTATTTGCCGCAGCGGTTGGCGATCCGTTCGGCAAGATCGACGATCGCATCAAGCACACGGCGGTAGCTGTCGGTGTGTAAGCTTTCCTTGGAATAGGTGGGATAGAGGGTATGATGGAGATAGGGCGAACCTAAGATCGCAGCCGCTTCTATGTGTCGCGCCATCTGCTCCTCTACCGTTTTCCGATCGTCGGTATAGAGCCGAACGCCGACGGAATAGCAAGAAACCGTCAGCCCTTCGTGGTCCAAAATTTGACGGTCGTTTTTGGCATCCCGCCAAAGCTCGGATTGAGCTCTGCCGTAATACTCCACCCCGTCAAAGCCCAAGGCTTTGGTGTGAGCGGCGGCGTATTCCATGCCTCTCTCGTCCCGATCACGGTAAAATTGGGTATAATTCGTAAAAATCATACGTTAATCCATCCAGATACGGAGCAGATCTCTGGTCGCGAGAATATCTCGGATCTGCTGCTCGCCCGAAATTTCCCGCTCAATGGTGTAGGTGCCCGTATAACCGAGCGTATCTAATCGTTTGACGACTTCCTCGACCTGAGCCTGCCCCTCGCCGACTGTCGCCTGCTTTCCGTGATGCAGGGTATCGGTGGGATAAAAGCCGTCCTTGATGTGGGTCTCCATGATGTATTTTCCCAACATTTCCACGGCATCTACGCTGTTTGCCTTTCCGTAAAGAACCAGATTGGCGGTATCATAATTGATGCCCAGATTGTCGTAGCCGATGGTTTCGATGGTGCGAAGCAGGGCAAGGGGTGTTTCCTGACCCGTCTCGAAGAGAAAATACTGATTTCTCGGCTTCAGATATTTACAAAGATTCCGAAGAGCGCCTACCGTTCCCATAAAATCGGGATGATTGGGATCCTCGGGGATGAAGCCAACGTGAGTCACGATCCGATCCACACCGATGGCAAGAGCAAAGTCCGCCGCCTTCTTCAGGGAGCGGAGTCTGGATTCCCGATATGCCGCGGGAACCAATCCTATGGTGACGGGACCGTAGGTGAAATTCCACTCGCAGGGACCGTCCCAGCCCGCCCAGACCGAGCTGATCCGAAAGCCGGTGCGCGCAACCGCCTCATTTACCCGATTCACGTATTCATCCGTATAAATTTTCTCGTCCCAGATGCAGAGCTGACAGGATTCCAGCTCCATATCCATGGCCTTGCGGATCTCCGCTTCAAGATCCATGTCTCTCGTATAGACGATTTGAACGCCGATGCTGTGTTTCATTTTTATATGCTCCTTCTTGTTTTATATGTATATTATAACATTCTTTATAAAAAAGACAAGGAAAAATCGGTAAAGCTTTTGGGAAAAATAAAAAACACAAAGCTTGAACGCCCCAAAATTCCTGTTTGCAATTTCCGAGATTCTCTTAAAAAACATTTGCTGTATGATAAAATGATGAAAAGACCGATCCATGAAAAAAGGAGTTGAGAAGAGGATTTGCAATTCAAGGTTGCGCCGCCGAGGTCTTTATAGAGCTGTTCTTTGAGGATCAATCCGGGAAGGTTCGCTTTATGAGCAACGTGCCGATACTGTTCCGTCAATCGGTAAAAAGAATCAAAGAGACCACCGGATTCGGTCGCTTTCTTTGTGCCGTTGGGCTGGACAAAAATCGAAAAACTTGTCCACTTCATTTTTGGCAAGCACTTTACAATCCGAATCCAATTATGTATAATAAAATTGTACAAAATATATCCGACATTGGGAGGAAATATATGAAAGTCTGTTCATCCAATATTATTTACGAAAATCCGCTGCCTCAGCTTCGAAGCCGTCAAAGTATGTTCCCTTGGCTGTTTGAGCTTCCTTCGGGACGGATCGGCGCGGTGACCGTGATCGGGGAAGCATTTGAAAGCGTGGACGAACGAAGCTATATCTGCTTCAGCGATGACGGCGGCAAAACCTTCTCAAATCCCATGGCGATGTTCGATCACGGAGAGAGAGAAGGAAGGCTTTCCGAATCCTCCAAGGCGATCGTCTTGCCCGACGGAAGGATCCTTGCGATTGGCTATGCTTTTGGGCGGGATGATCCCGAGCTTCCTCTCGGCAATCCCCAAACGGGCGGACTTCTTGACAATTTCGTATTCTGGTCAGTGTCCGAGGACGGAGGAAGAACCTTCTCCGAGATGCGTAAGATCGACTGCGCCTGGGGCCCTCACGTGGAAGCGTCGGCGCCCATTACGCTCCTAAAGGATGGCTCTTGGATCACGCCCATCACCGGATTCCCCGATTGGGAGGGAACGGTGCATGGCAGAATTTGCGGCAGAGCGCTTCGTTCCTTTGACGAGGGCAAGAGCTGGAATGATGACGTTATATCCATGGATTTCGGAGATAATCTGACTGCCTGCTACGAGCAGAGAATGTGTCAGCTCGATTCCGGTGTGATCGTTTCCATCGGTTGGAACGAGAACACAAAGCGTCTTGAGAATCACTACACCTATTCCACGGACAACGGAAAGACGTTTAGCGAGCCCATTTCCACGGGTGTTATGGGGCAGGCATCCTCGGTATGTGCCCTTGGCGGCGAGAAGCTGCTGGCGCTTCACGCGGTCAGAAGAGATACCGACCGACCCGGTATCTACGGATACGTGATCGATTTCTCTGAAAAAAGCTGGAAGGTAGTGGATTCCGCTCTTCTTTGGGAGCCGAGCGTACCGATCCAAAGGAATGAAAAAATGGCGGAGATCTTCGCCTTCTTGAAATTCGGTCAGCCGGGCGCCATTCTGCTTTCCGACGGGGACGTATTGATGTCCCAGTGGTTTGCCGAGATGGGGG
>JAFVRI010000130.1 GCA_017504335.1 Clostridia bacterium | reverse complement strand
CTGAACGGAGAGAGAAAGAGCCTCTTCTATGACGTGCAGATCCGTGTGCACAAGGATTTCCGTCTGGAAATGCACATCGACACCGATGACGCCAATGCCGCAGGCGTGGGCAACGGTTTCAAGGCAAAGCTGATCAAGCGGGGTTAATAGTTAATTACTTACAGCTGGTTTTTTACGCTTTTTGAAAAAAGCTTGGCAAAAACTTTCATACAAAATATGGCTTGTTTTTATTTACGTTCCTCGTCATTGTGTGACGGGTAAACGATTGTTCTTTCTCTAAGGTAGAAATCCGTCGGACGGCTGCTGCGCCACCGACGGATTTCTTTTCATTTTTTAAAAAAAGAAAACCATCGGTAGTGTGCATAAGCAACACAGTCCGATGGTTTTCTACCTTAGAGAAAAAACAATATTGTTTTACAAAAACAATGACGAGGACAATGAACAAAGGTCAATCCATAATTTTGTATGAAAGTTTTGCGGAGCTTTTTCTAAAAGCGACAAAAAATATTAGTCGTAAGAATTTTTCAAAAGCGACCAAATCGGGTCTTAACTAATTAAACAATCTCCGAATCAATTCCTGAGATTGCTTTGCGGCATGCTCGCAGAGGGTGGGGTATTCCATAGCTCCTGCCTCCTCGGAGGCGTTGTCCGAGATCGAGCGGAGGACGGTGAAGGGGATTTCGTTCACGTAGCATACGTGACCGATGGCGGCACCCTCCATGTCACAGGCGATAGCATCAAAATTCTTGACGATCCGAGCTTTGCGTTCGCTGTCTCCGATGAATTGGTCACCCGAGGCGATCACACCCCGTACGCAGGTCTTGCCCATTGCCTTTGCAGCATGCTCCACCCGATCACAGAGAGCGGGAGAGGCGGGCAGAAAAACCTTGTTGATTCCCGAGATCAGCCCTACGGGATCCCCTAAGGGAGATGTATCCATATCATGCTCCACTACCGCGTCGGACAGGGCAAAATCCAAAAGACCCACACGGGGAGACAGACTTCCCGCCACCCCTACGTTGATGATCTCGTCTACCTTATAGGATAGGATCATGGTCTGCGCGCAGAGAGCGGCAAATACCTTGCCGATGCCGCATTGAGCAATCACAACCTCCTTGCCCGAAATGATGCCGCTGACAAATTCCACACCGCTGATCATTTTATACGTTGCGTTCTCCACCATTGCCTTCAAGGCATCGGTTTCCACACGCATAGCTCCGATAATTCCTAACATCGTATTACCTCTCAAATTTCCTCGTAAATTTCCAGGAGACGCTCTTCCAGAGCGTTCTTTTTTGTATCCAGCTCAGCCAGACGCACGTAATCAGTGGCGGCATCGCCGTTCATTTCTTCTTCCACCGCTTCCAATTCGGCTTCTAATTTTTCCGCTTCCTTGCGCAATCGCTCCAATCGGTTTTGGGCGCGACGGGCATCGGCGGCAGCCTGCTTGTTTTTCAGATACTGCTCCTTTTGCGAGCTGACCGTCACTTCTGCGGCGACCGCGACGGAAGATCCTTGCGCGGTTCTGCGTTCCCGATCCCGACAAAGCTCCTCATATCCGTGACCCTCACGGGTGATCTTCAGATCCACAAGTCCGTCGGGGGTCAGATCGAGAATTCTGGTTGCCAGCTTTTCGATGAAGTAGCGGTCATGGGAGACCGTGATGATGGTTCCATCAAAGCTGTGCAATGCCTGTTCCAACGCCTCGCGGGAGTCAATATCCAAATGGTTGGTGGGCTCGTCCAGAATGAGAAGATTCATGTCCGAAAGGATCAGCTTCGACAGAGTGAGCCTTGCTCGCTCACCGCCGCTGAGATCTCCCACCGACTTGTAAACGTCCTCACCGACAAAGCGGAAGAGTGCCAAGGTGTTGCGGATCTCCAGCTCGGTTCGGGTGGGATAGGCATTCCAAAGCTCGTCCAAAACCGTGTTGGTAGGAGTCAGGTTTTGGTTCTCCTGATCGTAATATCCGACCGTCACGTTGTAGCCCGCCTCCATGTATCCCTTTTGGGGAATGAGCTTGCCGAGCATCAGCTTGATGAGCGTAGACTTTCCGCATCCGTTGGGACCCACCAGAAAGAGTCGGTCGTTTCGCTTGACCAGAAAAGAAATGTCGTGCAAAAGAGGAGCGGGACCGTACTGAAAGGACAGATCCTTAACGGTCAATACGTCATTGCCGCTGGCAGACGAGGAGGAGAACTGCATCCGAATGGCACGTGGTGCCTCACGGGGACGCTCCAGCTTGACCATCTTGTCCAACATTTTCTGACGGCTTTCCGCCGCAATGATGTTTTTCTCCCGATTCCATGCCCTCTGCTGGGCAATATATGCCTCCTGACGGGCAATTTCCTTTTGCTGGTTTTTATAATGCCGCTCCTCAATCTCGCGATCAATGCGCCTTTGCTCCAAGCATTTGGAATAGCTTGTGCCGTAGAGCTTTGCTCGATGATGTTCAATGCACAGGGTCTTGTTGGTGATCCGATCCAGAAAATATCGGTCGTGGGAGATCACCAACACGCATTTTTTATATGCGGCAAGAAAGCTTT
>JAFVRI010000129.1 GCA_017504335.1 Clostridia bacterium | reverse complement strand
AGCCGAGCCCGCAATGTCACCCGACTCACGGACGGGGGGCTTGCACTTCAATACGAAGCTGTCGGTACGGGAGATCTCTACCTGAGACGCCTTGCGCTCAGGACCCAGTACACGTACACCCTCAATGGCACGCATGGAGGGGCCGACAATGGTCAGCTGCTCCTTGCAGGCATACTGACCGGGCTGGGACAGATCCTTCATCTTGGTCAGCTCATATCCCTTTCCGAAAAGGATCTCTACGTGCTCACGGCACAGATGAATGTGACGGTTGGAGATTCCAACGGGGATGTCTCCCTCGTCGGCAGGCGCCGTCTTTACGGCAGAGACCACACGCTCCACCAGCGCCTTCAATTCTTGCTCGGTATATTTCATATCGCTCACCTCAAATGATTCGGAAATTGTCTGCCATCACACATCTGCGCTTACGGGTAAAGGAACGCGCCGAGGTGATTCCCTCTCCCGTGGGTCCCGCAATGGTAAAGGTGGTATGTCCCTCTCCACCAAAGCCGATGCCCGCATAAGAGGGAGCGTTCTTGACGAAGATGGTGGTCTCTACCGCCTTGGCAAAGGCGGACAGATGGTCGATGTTCTTGGAGTGCATATGCGCCGTATGTCTGTTGCCGTGCTCTGCCTTCACCGCAAGCTCAATGGCTTCCTCGATCTCATCCACACGGACAATGGGAAGAATGGGCATCATCAGCTCATGCTGAACAAAATCATGGTTGAAATCGGTCTCACAAATGATACAACGGATCTCGGGTCCTACGTTGATGCCGATCTTGGCAAGCAATACGGCAGCATCGCGACCTACGCAATCGCGGGCAACGGTCTTGACCGTCTTTCCCGCCTTGTTGGTAACCTCCTTCAGAACGATGGGAGCCAGCTTGTCTGCCTGCTCACGAGTGATCAGGTACGCACCGTTTTTCTGCATCTCGGCAATCAGCTGATCGGCGATGTTGCGGAACGCAAACACTTCCTTCTCGGCAATACAAGGCAGATTGTTGTCAAAGGAGCATCCGTCAATAATATCCTTGCCCGCCTTGCGGATGTCGGCGGTATCGTCAACAATAACAGGGGGATTGCCCGCTCCCGCTCCGATCGCCTTCTTTCCGGAGGACAGAACGGCACGAACCACTCCGGGGCCACCTGTGCAAACCAGAAGTCGGATCTTCGGATGCGTCTGCATAATGGAAGCGGTCTCCAAGGTGGGCTTCACCATGGAGCAAACCAAAACCTCGGGACCACCCGCTGTAGCGGAGGCACGGTTGACAAGGTCAACAGCATAGTTGGAGGTCGCAATGGCATTGGGATGGGGGTTGAATACCACACCGTTGCCCGCTGCGATCATACCGATGGAGTTACAGATCACCGTCTCGGAGGGGTTGGTACTGGGGGTAATGGAACCAACCACACCGAAGGGAGCCATTTCTGTCAGAGTCAGACCGTTATCGCCCGTCTTTGCCTCGGCAACGATATCTTCGGTTCCGGGAGTCTTTTCCGCAACCAGAATGTGCTTCAGTCTCTTGTGATCCACTCTGCCCATGCCGGTCTCGGCAACACCGATCTCTGCCATGATAGGAGCTTCCTCCAGGGTCAGGCGACGGATCTCGGTGATGATCTTTTCTCTCTGCTCTACGCTCATGGCACGAACGGCACGGTAACCCTTTTCTGCCATCTCGATGGCTTCGTTCATGTCGGCATAAATACCGATCAGCTTGCGTCCGTTGTACTCAGTCGAGCTGTAGGACGCGGTAGAGGAAGCAGCGCTTCCCTTCAAAATATTTTCAACAATCTTGCGGATTTCCGCCTCAGTAATATTTGCCATATCTCTTACACCTTTCTCTCTGTCTCTTACTTGCCTGCCAACCGCTGGGTATCAATAGCGATGGCGTATTCCTCGTCGGTGGGGATGATCCAGGTCGCAACCGATGCGCCTTCCTTCGTAATATCGAAGGGGATACCTCTCTCGAAGTTCTCGTTCTTTTCCGCGTCGATCTCAATGCCAAGATAACTCATATTCTCGCAAACCATCTTGCGGATATTCACCTGATTCTCACCGATTCCCGCGGTAAATACCAGTGCGTCCAAGCCGTTCAGCTCGGCAACGTAGGAGCCGATGATCTTCTTGATGCCGTTGGTCATGATCTTCAATGCAAGCTCAGCACGTGCATTGCCCTCTTTAGCGGCTGCGGTAATGTTACGGCAGTCATTGGACAGACCGGAAATACCGAGAAGTCCGCTCTTCTTATTGAGAATATCCTCCATCTCGTCCGCTTCATATCCGCAGGTTTTCATCAGGTAGGTCGCCACGGTGGGGTCAATGCTGCCCGAGCGAGTTCCCATGACAACTCCTTCCTGGGGAGTGAAGCCCATGGACGTGTCGATCGCCTTGCCGCCGTCGATGGCGGTAATGGAAGAGCCGTTGCCCAAATGACAGGTGATGATCTTCAGCTCCTCTACGGGTTTGCCAAGCTGCTTGGCAAGCTCGCGGCTTACATAGCGGTGAGAGGTTCCGTGGAAGCCGTAGCGACGAATGCGGTACTTCTCATAATACTCGTAGGGGATGGGGTAAATATAACGGAAATCTTCAATGTCGGAGTAGAAGGAGGTATCAAATACCGCAACCTGCGCTACGTTTGGCATCAGCTTGAGACAAGCCTTGATTCCCGCAATAGCGGGAGGTCCGTGGAGAGGATTGATGGGAACGATGGTCTCCAGATACTTGACCACACTTTCGGTCACCAGAGACGATTCCTTCAGCTTTTCTCCGCCGTGTGCCACGCGGTGTCCAACCGCCTCGATCTCGTCGACGGACGCGATCACACCGTAGGTGGGATCGGTCAGAAGAGACAGCACATGCTCTAGCGCAACGCCGTGGTTCGGAAAATCTCTTTCCTCAAATAATGGCTCCGCGCCCGCCTTTTTATGGGT
>JAFVRI010000128.1 GCA_017504335.1 Clostridia bacterium | reverse complement strand
TCATAAGGCGAAAGCGTATTGATATCGACCGCCTTCAGCTCCTCGATCACCTGCTCGTTGATGCAATCGTCAAAGCTGATGACCGAATCGTCCTTTTCCTCGGGCGCTTGCTCCGCAGTGCTTAACGCCCTTGCGGTCTTTTCTACCGAGGCGAGAACCTCCTTGGCTCGGCGAATCACCTCATTAGGAAGTCCCGCAAGCTTGGCAACCTCAATTCCGTAGCTGTCATCGGTAGAACCTCGGACGATTTTGCGAAGGAAAGTAATGTTATCCCCTCTCTTTTTTGCGGCAATATTATAATTGACGATTCCCTCCATCTCATTTTCCATGGAGGTCAGCTCGTGATAGTGGGTCGCAAACAGGGTCTTTGCTCCGATCTTTCGGCTGTTGGTATATTCGATAATCGCTCTGGCAATGCTCATTCCGTCAAAGGTAGAGGTTCCCCTTCCTACCTCATCATAGATGATCAGGCTTCGTCTGGTCGCATTCCGCAGAATATACGCTACCTCATTCATTTCCAGCATAAAGGTGGATTGTCCCGATGCCAGATCGTCCGAGGCCCCCACACGGGTGAAGAGCTTATCCACGATACCCATTCTCGCATCGGATGCAGGGACAAAGGATCCGATCTGCGCCATAACCGCAATCACGGCGATCTGTCGCATATAGGTGGATTTACCCGCCATATTGGGGCCCGTAATCAGCATCAGGCGGTTTCTTGCGGTATCCAGCTCGGCATCATTGGGAACGAAATAAGTATCCCGCACAAATTGCTCTACAACGGGATGACGTCCATCCTTGATGGAAATGACGTCGCTTCCGTCCACCTCGGGACGGACGTATTTGTTCTTGGCCGCGACGGATGCAAGGCTTGTATATACATCCAGCTTTGCCATCAATGCCGCAACCTTCTGAATACGCGCGCTGTTCTCGGCTACAAAATTGCGCACCTGACAGAAAAGCTCATATTCCAGTGCGCAAAGCTTGTCCTCCGCACCGAGAATGGTCGC
This sequence comes from Clostridia bacterium, assembly GCA_017504335.1. Taxonomy (GTDB): domain Bacteria; phylum Bacillota; class Clostridia; order Oscillospirales; family CAG-272; genus HGM12713. The sequence goes on along the minus strand of JAFVRI010000128.1, from coordinate 3,761 downwards.
CTCCATATCCTTCAGCTCTTGTGTTATGTATCGCTCGGCATTGGCAAGCGTTTGCTTTCGGATATAGGTTTCGGGAACCTGATCCATAAAGGATTTGGATACCTCAATATAATATCCGAACACCTTGTTGTATCCGATCTTGAGGGTTTTGATTCCCGTTTTCTCCTTTTCGGAGGCGGCAACCTGTTCGATCCAGCCCTTGCCGTCCTTCATCACCGAACGGAGATAATCCACATCCGCATGGTATCCGTCTGCGATCATGCCGCCCTCTCTCACCGAGAAGGGGGGATTGTCGCAGATCGCGCCGTCGATCCGCTCAAAAATATCGTCCAAGGTCTCCATCTCGGAGCAAAGCGCCGACAGCTCGTCCGAGCGGCATCCCTCGATCAGCTTTTTCAGCTCGGGCAGGATGGATACGGTAGAAGATACCGCACGCAGATCCTTTCCGTTTGCCGTTCCGTAAACGATCTTGGTAACCAACCGCTCCAAATCGAGCGCTCCGTCCAGAAGCGCGCCGATCTCCTCGCGGAGCATATAATCCGAGAACAGCTCCTCCACCGCATTCTGCCGTCTTACGATCTCTCTTGTGTTCAGAAGCGGATGCTCGATCCACTGACGAAGCAGGCGCGCGCCTGCGGCGGTTTTGGTCTTATCCAAAACCCACAGTAGCGATCCCTTCTTCTCCTTGGTCCGCATGGTTTCAGTCAGCTCCAGATTGCGACGTGTATTCACGTCCATCTCCAAGAACTGTCCTTCGCTGTAAATATTCAGATCCTTGATATAGGAAATATCTCCCTTTTGGGTTTTTGCGATATAGGAAAGCAGACCGCCGAGAGCGCAAACCAATGCCCGCTTATCCGTAATACTCTCGCACAGCTCCTTCGGGAACTGCGCGGTGATCTTTGCGCATGCGTCGGCATACTCAAATTCCGAGGGGCAGTTGTCATTCAGAAGCGCCCCCAAACGTCCCGTGATAAACTCTGCCGTCTCACCCAATTTCTTGCGGGAAAGGTTGGCAATGACCTCACGAGGGCAGTAGGTTCCCAGCTCGTTTTTGATTCTGCTTTCGGGATCTGAACCGCCGAAGCAGGTGGCATAGATCTGTCCCGTGGAAATATCAGCAAAGCCGAGACCGCACTCAAACTCGGTCTGATAGATGGCACAGAGATAGTTGTTCTTACTCTCGGTCAAAAGATTGGTCTCAATCAGGGTACCCGGTGTCACCACACGAATAACTTCTCTTTTTACCAGTCCCTTTGCCAGAGCGGGATCCTCGGTCTGCTCGCAAATGGCAACCTTATATCCCTTTTCGATCAGGCGACCGATATACCCTTCGGCGCTGTGGAACGGAACACCGCACATGGGTGCGCGCTCTTCTTCACCGCAATCTCTTCCCGTCAGAGTCAGCTCCAGCTCTCTGGATGCCACGATGGCATCGTCAAAGAACATCTCGTAAAAATCCCCGAGACGGTAAAAGACCAGATAATCCTTGTATTGATTTTTGATTTCAAAGTATTGCTCCATCATGGGAGTCATAAACTTCGTCCTCCTTCTCGTTTCAGATTAGTGACAGCCGCCTCCACAGGTGGAGCAATCATGGGTACAGGAGGGCTTTTCTCCCGTAATGTGGAAGGTGATGGTATTGTTCACCGCGTTCATCAGCTCATTCACATCAGACTGCGCCTCGTTCAGCTCCATAAACACGGGATGCTCCATGATCTCGCGATAGAGTACGTCGATCCGCTTCTGAATGGTATCGATAAAGAGAGTATCTCTTTCCTCTCTCGTGATCTCTCCCTGAAGTGCCTTCTGCTGAACCTCATATTCCACAAGCTTCTTCTGCAGATCCTTATCTGCACTATATGCTTCCTTTGCCTTTTCCAGACGAACCAGCTTTTCGTCCTCCTTCAATGCTTTTCCAAGCTCTGCTGCCAATTCAAATACGTTCATGCTTTCACCTTTTTACCTTTCCGTACAGAGCGAAGGCTTCTCCTCGCTCGATTTCAATATTCAAAAATTTTCCCGTGTCCACGGGTTCTGCCTCAAAGAACACGATCTTCCCACCCTCGGTGCGTCCGCTGAAAAGGGCTTCGTTGTTTTTGCTGACTCCGTCGCACAGCACACGGAGCGTTTTTCCTTCCATCGGGCGGTTGGCACTCAGTGAGATCTCATTCTGCACTGCGAGCAATCGCTCAAACCGTACCTTTTGAACGTCGGCGGGAACCTGCTCCTCCATTTCCGCCGCAGGCGTTCCCTTACGAGGGGAATAAATGAAGGAATAGATCATATCAAATCTCGCCCGTTTCAATGCGGAAACGGTCCCTTCAAAATCCTCGTCGGTCTCACCCGGGAAGCCCACGATGATATCGGAGGTAATCACCGCGTCCGGCATTTTCTCACGGATATAGTCCAAAATCCCAATATATTTCTCAAAGTCATACCGACGGTTCATGGCTTTGAGGATCCGATCGCTTCCGCTTTGCATGGGCAGATGGAAATGTCTTGCCACGTGACGGGATCTCGCCATCACATCAATGAGCTTTCTTGACGCATCCTTTGGATGGCTGGTCATAAAATGAATCCAATAATCTCCCTCGATCGTATCCAGCTCCTCCAACAGATCGGCAAAGTCATAGGAAAAATCGCTGTCCTTGCCATAGGAGTTGACATTCTGTCCAAGAAGAGTAATGTCCTTATAGCCCTTGCCAACCAGCTCCCGAACCTCTTCGATGACCGCTTCCTTTTTACGGCTTCTCTCCCGTCCTCGTACGTAGGGTACGATACAGTAGGAGCAGAAATTGTTGCAACCGTACATCACCGAGACCCATGCGCGAATCTCATTTTCCCGACGGATCGGGATTCCCTCGGCAACCTCATATACCGTCTCATCGGAACGAAGGATCCGCTTGCCCCGACTCATCTTCTCCAAAAGAAGCTCGGGAAAACGATGAAGCGAAGAAGTACCGAACAGAATATCCACGTATGGATACCGATGTTTGATCTCTTCGATCCGGTGTTCCTGAACCACCATACATCCACAGACCACAATGATCAGGTCGGGATTTTTTGCCTTCAGATGCTTATACTGTCCCACCAAGGACAGAGCTCTCTTTTCGGCATGCTCGCGAATGGCGCAGGTATTGACCATAATGAGGGATGCAAGCTCGGGCTTGTCCGTGATCTCATATCCCATCGCCTCTGCCATTCCGCACAGCTTTTCGCTGTCGGCTTCATTTTGTTGACAGCCAAGTGTTAACATATAAGCTCGGGGGTGACTGCCGCTCATCTGATTGCGCGCATATACTTCCCGAATACAATTTCTATGCTTCTCCATTTCCGCAGGGGAAACGGATCGATTTCTCTCTGTCATAGAGCTCTCTCTTTCTCCGAAATTCCAAAAAAGGCACACTTGTACCAATTATAACATTATATAATAAAATTGAATATTTGTCAAGGTCTGTGAGATCGAAAAGACGAGAATTTTCGTTTTTTACAAAAGGACTTGCTTTTTCCCCTTCCTTGTGCTATAATGGTATCGTTCTTGTGTGGGATCCATCATTTTCAGTTTTATGAATCGAGGTTATTATGTCTGCATTTGAATCGTTTATTCATTCCCTGCAATGGGAAATGAACACTCCCGAGCCATATGGAATTTGGCATCTTGTGTCCCTTCTTTTGGTTGTCGCTCTTGCCGCTGTCCTCGTGATCTTTTTCCGAGATGCAAAGGATTCGGTCATGCGACGGATCATCTTCATCGGTTG
>JAFVRI010000127.1 GCA_017504335.1 Clostridia bacterium | reverse complement strand
AGAAGGAGGTTGCCGAGCGCTTGGGGATCTCTCAATCCTATATTTCCCGTTTGGAGAAGAAGATTATTGCTCGGTTACGGGAGGAAATTGAGGCGGAATTCTAAAAAAATAAAAAATTTTTCAAAAAAGACTTGCAATCGGAGAAAGTTTATGATATAATTGCTTCGTTTGCAACCGATGTCAAAGAACATCGGAATATTAGAAACGAGGTAAAAATCATGAAATCCGGAATTCATCCCAATTACGAAGAGTGCGTCATCCGTTGCGCATGCGGCGAGACTGTAACGACCAAGTCCACCAAGGGCGGCGAGATCAGAGTTGAAATTTGCTCCAAGTGCCATCCCTTCTTCACCGGCAAGCAGAAGTTTGTTGACGTGGGCGGACGTGTTGACAAGTTCAAGAAGAGACTTCAGGTTTCCGGTCGCTAAGAACAGTCATAAATCGAGCAAAAGGCAGGATGATCCCTGCCTTTTTTGCTTTTTGCGATTCTACCGAACAGAAAGGAAGCTTTTGTAAATGGAGCAAAACGAAAAGAATATACAGGACCGTGCCGTATTGGTCGGCGTGGTTTACGGCGAAGAGACAGCCGAAAGTGTGGAGAGAGGACTTGGTGAGCTGGAAGGGCTTTTGGACACGGCAGGCGGCGTTACTGTTGCGAAAATGGTCCAAAATAAGGAATCTCCCGATCCCCGTACCATGATCGGAAGCGGTAAGGCGGCAGAGCTGTCCGCTCTTTGCGATGCCAACGATGTGACGCTTGTGGTCTTTGACTGTGAGTTGTCTCCCTCTCAAATCCGAAATTTAGAGGATATTTTGGGCAAGGAGATCCGAGTGATCGACCGCTCTATGTTGATCTTGGATATTTTTGCGCTTCATGCCGTTACGGGAGAGGGAAAGCTACAGGTCGAGCTGGCGCAGCTGAAATATACTGCCCCCCGTCTCTCGGGTCACGGAACCGAAATGTCGCGACTTGGCGGAGGAATCGGTACCCGAGGCCCCGGTGAATCCAAGCTGGAGACCGATCGCCGTCATATGATGCGACGGGTACAGGCATTGGAGCGGCAGATCGCCGAAATGGACAAAAACCGCAAGACCATGCGTGCCGCTCGTGACCGTAGCGGAATCCCGGAGGTGGCGATCGTAGGCTATACAAACGCGGGAAAATCCACGTTGCTCAACCGATTGACCGATGCGGGGATTCTTGCTGAGGACAAGCTTTTTGCGACCTTGGATCCCACCACGAGAAAATTTGTTCTTCCCTCCGGGGAACCGATTCTTCTGACCGATACCGTCGGTTTTATCAATAAGCTGCCGCACCACCTGATCCGAGCCTTCCGCTCTACGCTGGAGGAGGCATGTCAGGCGGATATTCTCTTAGTGCTGACCGATGCCTCGGATGAGAATTTTCGTGAGCAGCTTCGTGTCACCGAGAATCTTCTGGCGGAGCTGGGAGCGGCAGACAAGCCTACACTTTACGTGTTCAATAAATGCGATCTTGGTATGGCGGAAATTGCTCGGGTGGGTCGAGAGGCTCCCGAAGAAAATATGGTATTCATTTCTGCCAGAACGGGACAGGGAGTCGATCGGATGGTCGACCGTCTTTCCGATATGGTATCCGAGGGGAAGAAACGAGTGACCTATCGGATCCCCAATGCGGAGGGGGGAGCTTTGAATACCCTTTACCGCTATGCTACCGTGGAATCGGTAGACTACGGAGATGAATATATGACCGTAGTAGCAATGGCTGACAGTCAGGCAAGAGGCATGCTTCGCCGATTTGCCGTTGACGATCCCGAACCCCGTGAGGATTGGGAATAAATCTTTGAAAAAACCATTTTATTCCAAAACAATCTCTTGACAAAACACCTCTTTCCGTGTATAATAAAATTAGACAAAACTCCAAGGAAAGAGAGGACAAAATATGGGAATTATTACAATTAGCCGTGAGTTCGGAAGCGGAGGAAGAGAGCTTGGAAAGCGCTTGGCAGACGAGTTGGGCTACAGTTATTACGACAAGGAGATCGTGACCGCCATTGCTGAGCAACACAAGCTGGATGAGCATTACGTATCTTATGCCTTGGAGGGTGGATCGTTTCGGAATTTTCCCGTACACTTCGGACGGACCTTTTCCTATTCTCCGACCTTGATGGCGACCGAAGCGAAGCTCTTTGCCGAGCAGAACCGATTGATCAAAGAATTTGCCGCTGAGGGAAATTGCGTGATCGTCGGCCGTGCCGCGGACGTCATTCTTCGTGAGCACCGCCCTTTTAATATTTTTGTGTATGCCGATATGGCATCGAAGGTATGTCGCTGTCAGGAGAGAGCGCCCGAGGATGAGCAGCTTTCCGCCAAGCAGATGGAGCGTCAGATCAAGCGGATCGATGCCGATCGCAGAAAATATCACGGAATCATTTCGGATATTCCCTGGGGAGACCGTAGGGGATATCACCTCTGCATCAATACAACCGACAGAGATATCAAGACCATGGTCCCCATCGTGGCAGACTATATTCGTCTCTGGTTTGAGGAGCGGGGAGAGTAATATAAAAAAGAAAAAGCCCGCACATGAAGTGCAAAAACAGAAGGCAGAAGAGGATCTCTCTTCTGCCTTCTGTTTACATATCTCTGTATTCTTTTGGTGAGCATCCGATCATGCGCTTGAATTCCGAAGAAAAATAGCTTGCGTTGTCAAAGCCTGCGCGCACCGCGACATCGGTTATGGAATACAGCTCGGTGCATAAAAGGCGACAAGCCAGCTCGATGCGTCTTCTTTTGATATATTCGAGAGGGGATTCTCCGTAATATTGCTTGAATGTGCGCCGAAAATAGGCTTCGCTGGTTTTATGAAGCTTTGCCAGATCGGATATACGGAGCTCGGGTGAGGTGAAATGCTGATCCATATACTGCTTGATCATGGCAAGCCGCGGGGAAGGCTTATCCCCGCTCAAATTGTTTTCCTTGAATATCTCGGAGAACAATCGGTAGGCATCTGACATGCAGGCGCATTCGTTTCCTACCATGGAATGGGAGAGTGCTTTCAGGAAGATATCGGAAAATCGATCCTTGTTGATCGGACGGATCAAGGTCGGTTGATCAAAAAAATCCTTACAGCCCTCAGCGATCTGATAGTGAAGAATGATCATTTTTCCACCCTCCAATATCTCGGTCGAGTAATCAAAGCCCGAGGGCATAAAGGTAAGGGTGTCTGCCTCGGATATCAATTCTCCCGCCTTGGACGCGAGAAATACCCGTCCGCTCTGACGGTAGGTCAGAGATGAAAAGTTGCGAGCCGATACATTTGCCTTCATTGGTTCATAGGATGTATCGAAAAATTCAACTTTTGTGATGATGGGGATTGGTTGATTCATACGGTTTGCTCCGTTCTTTTCTGTATTTCATTTTAATGATATCATATTTCATCGGATTAGGCAATAGATTTTTGGTTGATTTTTGTTTCGAAATCCTAAAATCTGTTGCGTTTATTTATTGCAAAGGCAAAGCATTCATGATATACTTTTTTTGATAAACTATTTATAAGGAGGCAGAAATGAACCATATTGAAGAGCTGATACGTAACAATCTCAAGGATTGCAGAATCGATCTGATCGGCTTTGCCGATCGGGAAAGATTTGAGGGGGTGGACCCACAGCATAATCCCTTTTCCATTTTTCCCGAAGCAAAGACGGTGATTCTGCTTGGAAAACGCATCTGCCGCGGTGCGCTGCGCGGTGTTGAGGAGGGAACCAACTTCGGAGATTACGCGCTTTTCGGCAAAAACTGGCTTGAGGATGAGTTTCTTTCCATCGCTTGCTATGATCTTGTGAATGTACTGGAGGACAACGGCTGGGAGGCTTGCCCGATCTTTCCGAATCCCTCGGAGCTTGGACCGCAGGGTGTTTCGGTTGCGGACGGACGTCCCGCGCCAAACGTATACCCGGACTTCGATTATGCCGCGGTTGCTTGCGGACTCGGTGAGATCGGACGGAACGGTCTGCTTCTGACCCCCGAGTTCGGCTCTCGTCAGAGATTTCATATGATCCTTACCGATGCGGAGATCGAGCCCTCTCCCTTGTTTGAGGGACATATTTGCGATGCGTGCGGAATGTGCGCACAGTCTTGTCCCCTCGGAGCAATCGATATGAAACATACCGTGGAGGTAACGATTTGCGGCAAAACGATGCAGGTTGCCGATATCAACTATGATGTGTGCAAGACCTGTAAGAACGGAGCATGCGCAAACCGCTTTGCCGAAACCGCAAGACCGGACCGAATTGCGGCACTTTGCAACAGAACCTGCATCTGTCACTTGGAGGACAACGGACTTGTTTCCAACAAATTCGAAAATTCCTTCAGACAGAGAGAGGCATGGAGTGTAGGCAATACCAAACCCGTCTCCGAGCGGAATGTGGAAGCCGCAAATGTTCTCGGAGGCAGCTTTTCAAAGGACGGAAACAGGGGGAACAGATAATGAAGCTGACCTCTCAAATGATAAAGGATAAGGCGCGTGAGCTTGGAATCGACTGTATTGCCATCGGCAATATCGAGCGCTTCAAGGATGCCCCTAAGCTAATGTCCCCTCTTACCTATTTTCCAGGAGCAAAATCTGTGATTGCCGTCGCTATGCGGATCCCGCGCGGTACGTATCGCGGAATTGAGGAAGGCACGCATTGGCATAATTATACCTTTTACTCCTACAACAAATTAAACTCGCTGTTTCGTCCCCGTCTTTCCTATGAGCTGGCTTGCTTTATTGAGGATCACGGTTGGGAGGCAGTAGCACACTATCCTGCCGTTCCCGAGGGCAATGGCACAACCAAGCAGCCTCTTCGGGATGGAATCCCACCCGATGTGGTGTGTAGCGTTCGTATCATAGCTGCGGGCTGCGGACTGGGGGAGGTGGGCTTCTCCAAGGTATTTCTTACCAAGAAATTCGGTCCCCGTGTTCGTCTTGTGCTTATATTTACCGACTGTGAGCTGGAGCCCGATCCGATCGTAAACACCGGAGATATCTGCTTGCATTGCGGAGCATGCGTAAGAGAATGCCCCGGAAACGCAATCCCTTCGGTAAAGGATATCAACAAGAGACTGACCGTAAGCTTTGGCGACACGAGCATATGGTACGGCGATGTCAGAATGGGTCGCTGTACACTTTCGCATCACGGCATGAACAACGAATGCTCTCCCTTCCTGAAAAAAGAATTTCCCAATATGGCATTTGATGTGCGCGACAGTGAAATGACCGAGGAGGAGGCATATATTCTGTCGTACACAATGGCAAAGGGCATATGGGGACGTAAGCCGGAAACCAACAAGGTCATGGGCTATTACGATTACATTATGACGCATACAGGATATTACGCGATATGTGGCGCCAAGGGCTGTATCAGAGCTTGCATGAATATGCTGGAGAAAAGCGATCGGATAGAAAATAAGTTCCATAACTCGTTTTACTATAAGAAGAGCTGGGCACTCCCCAATAAGCCGGAAAAGGTTTCGGACGGGGTCAATCCCTATCGGGAGGAATATCTGGATAAGACCTATCCCGGAATACGCGAAAACGAATATAAAAAAACCGAATGATCAAGGGGTCCGGCGAATAGAAGCGTCGACCGTAAAGAAAAAAGCATCGACATGGGTGTGAATCCGTGTCGGTGCTTTTTGTGTTGCCACGCTCTGGTATGCATGGTTGTATTTTTATTTCAGTAATTCCTCGGTCAGACGGAGAATTTCGGGAGCAAGCTTTTCTCGCTTTCGCTTGATTACGGCATTGTAGAGTGGGTAGGCAAGGCTGACAAGGATCCCGCCGACAATCCCAACGGGAATACCGATGAGCATGGCGTAATCACTGAAGGAGCCGAGTATTTTGCCAAGGTCGGTCATGCAGAGACTCATGCCAAAGCCGAGAATGAGCGCACCGATCACACCCCAAACCAGTGACACGGCCTGCGCCGTCCGCGTGACGCTTGCATCCAAACGGCGGAGACGGTCCATTTTATCCTCGGTCTGGGTCGGGGGCATGTATTTTTCTCGGATTCTTTTCAGCTCCGCCTGCTCCTTGGCAGAGTAGGTATAGGAGAATCCGTTTTGCTCAGGCTTTTTTTGTTCCATTGTGTGTTTCCCACTTCCGTTGTTTTAATTTTTTGTTTCCGTGAACGATCATAAAAAATGCCATAAGAACCACCACAGCCGAAACGGCAATGCCCACACTGCCCAGCATGATCTTTTGCTCGGTCGCTCCCATGCTTTCGTCGCTGAAGGTGGTGAGCAGGGTCGATGTCAGCGTCAGCATAGAGACGCAAGCCGCGGCAAAGCTGATGGCCTTGGAGGCAGAGAATACGGGACTCTGATAGGTTCTGTATTTCACCACATTGACAATGGCAATGGTAAATGCGGTGAAGGTATAGGCTGCCATGGCAATAGCGGTGATCATATGATGATGGAAGGTTCTGTTCCAATACAGCATGAAGAATACAATCAGCGACAGCGCCAGGTTCATGACAAGAAAGACCCATCCGCAGGCGCGGTAGCGCTTCAATTCCATCTCCATGTGCTCACCGGGACGGTATTTTCTTGTATAACGCGCCAGGGAAAAACGCATGGCGGCAAGACAGATGTAGTATGCGCCGAGGGAATAGAACCAGAAGGTATGGTGATAAAAGCCAAGCCAAAGCTGAAAGAGTCCGTAAAGAGTATTCCATCCAAAGGAGCCGTACAGGGAGAGATTGACACGCCAACGCGCATCATCCATCCATCGCTTGGCGTACTTGTTCCCGTTCTTGAAGTCCTTGAAAAAATGAATCAGTTCGGGGGTCTTCATGCACCAAACGGTCAACGTATAGGCGGCAAGAACATAGGAGAGGATGGCAATGGGAGATTCGGAACCGATAAAGACCATGGCACCCACGAGAAGCACCGTGGCAACAGGGATCAAAACGATCATCAGCGCCACGGGAGGAAATAGCAGTTTGTTACCGAGCCTCTTCCAATTCATCTTTTTTCCTCCTGATTTTCACGGTAAAGGTGGTGCCGACGCCCACCGTGCTGGTAACCTTGATCTCACCCTGGGTTACATCAATTACCCGCTTGACAAGCGCAAGTCCGAGCCCGTTTCCTTGGGTGGCATGAGATGTATCTCCCTGATAAAATTTCTCGAAGATGTGCGCACCCACCTCGGAGGACATGCCGCAACCAGTATCCTTGACCGTAACGGTGGCATAGTCCTCATCAGCCGTAAGGGTCAGGGTAACGGCTCCGCCCTCTTCGGTGAATTTGAAGGCGTTGGAAAAGAGGTTGTTCCATACCAGAGACAAAAGCTCTTCGTCCGCGCAGACCCATACGCCTTCCGCAAGATCGGTTTCGATGCTGATTCCTTTTCTTTCCCATACGCTTTCGTACTGAAGCAGGCTTTCGCAGAGCTGTTCGGCAAGATTGTAGGTCGTAGGCTGAGGGAAGATCTGCTGATTTTCCAATCGATTGAGCTTGAGAATATTGGTTATCATATCGGAGAGTCTGCGCGAGGCATTGGTGATCGCCTCCGAATATTCCATCCGCTGCTCTTCTGTCAGATCTGACTTTTGTAAAAGTGTGCCGTAATTTTGCATGACAGCAAGGGGTGTTTTCATCTCATGGGATACGTTGGCGATAAAATCGGTGCGAAGGGATTCGGTTCCCGAAAGCTCCGCCGCCATGGCATTGATGGCCTCTCCGATTTGGTTGAAGCCATCGGTCCCCGCTCCGCTTATGGGCTTGATGCGTACCGAAAAATCACCGTTCATGATCTGCTCGGTGGCTTCGGTGATCTGCCTGACAGGACGGTCTACCGTAAATTTACGGCGCAGATAATCGACGATTGCCATGCCGATGCTGATGAGAATGACGTTGACCATGGTGATCTGTGCGGCAAGGGTGATTTCCTCCTCGGTGAACTCTCTGCCGATGGAGCTTTGCAATGTGGAAATGAACAGCATAATGCAACAGGTAGTAACAAAGGCGGCAAGTAGAAAGAAAACAAAAAAGTTGCTGACAGTACGGATCCATCTTGCACATTGTTCGGTACGTTTCACTTGATCACCGCCTTGTAGCCGAGACCGTGAACGGTCTGAATTTCAAAGGAATCGCAATCCGAGAGCTTTGCACGGAGTTTGGTCATATAGACGTCCACCGTTCTTGTGCCGGTTTGGGTATCCACGTCCCAAAATTCATCCATCAACTGGGTACGGGTGAAGGTCTTTTTGGGGTAGGAAAGAAGCTTGTAGAGAAGGTCAAATTCTCTGGCGGTCAAGGAGATTTCCTCGCCGTTCAGAGTCGCGGAGCGTTCGTCCGCATCCATAATGAAGGAGCCGACCTCCAAACGTCGGCTGGAAGCGATCTTGGAGCGACGGAGCAGGGCGCCGATGCGTAAAAACAGTTCGTCAAGGTCAATGGGCTTGGTCATGTAATCGTCAATGCCGATGCGGAAGCCCCGTTGCTTGGACGCAAAATCGTCACGGGCGGTCATAAAGAGGATCGGGATATCGTTATTGAGCGAGCGGACGGTCTTGACAAATTCAAAGCCGTCAATGTTCGGCATCATAATGTCCGAAACGATCAGATCGAAGGTGGTTTTGTACATCTCGTCGTAGGCATCCTCCGCACAGAGACACCCAACCGTCTCATAGCCGCTTTGATTCAAAAAAGAGCAAACACTTCGATTCAGATCTCTGTCATCCTCCACAACCAAAATCTTGAACATGGTTCTATCCTCCGATAAAAATTCTGTTGGTATACCTCATTATATCACGGAAATGTTAAAGTTTTGTTTACGTTTGACGTTTTATAAAAAACAATTTCTAAAAAAAGGAATCCGTCGGTGGCGAAGCAGCCGTCCGACGGATTCCTACCTTAGAGAAAAACAATCGTTTCCGTCCCGCATAAAGACGAGGAGATTGTATAAAGGTCAAGCCATATTTTGTAATAGAGTTTTGCGGAGCTTTTTCAAAAGCGACCTAAAATCAGTTCCGCTTCATTCTTCCGAGCATCCTTTGAAGCTTTGGCGTATTGTATCGCAGAGCGAGGGTGGGTAGGATGTTGAGAAAGAGATTGACGACGGCAACGGGGAGCGCAATGGTCAGGGAGCAAATTCCTTGCAGAGTCAACATGGCCAGAAATCCAACGGGGTAGGAAAGCCGATGGGTCAGAACCCCTTTGTTGCACTCAATAATAAATTTTTCGATATAGTCGGGATTGGATGGCTCCCTCAGGATTTTCTTGCTGAATCCGCCGAGACCGCCCAGCTCCCATACCTTGTCTTTCCAGAGACGCACCCGCAGTTTTTTGTAAAGCGCTTGCTCCTTTTTTGATACACGGTAGAGAGGATTTGTGATACCGAACCAGCGATCGGGCATTTTATTGATCAGGATTGCCCAAAATCCGTCCAGCGCAAATTGAAGAGAGGTACACCAAATGACTGCGATGACCACGTAAAGGGGAGGCGCGGTTTGAGCGATCAAATTGACGGCGGCGATCAGCGCCATGGAGATACCGATGACAGAAAGATAGAGCTTCATTCTTCACCGTAAACCAAAGGCTTTTTGTAAACGTCCTCGTAAACTCTGACCCAAGCCTCATAGTTTTCCTTCTTCATTTTTTCCTTTGCCTCGGCATGCGGGAGCGATGGATCGGGGTAGATGGCGGGGAGAATATGGATCGTGTATTCCTGTACCCAAAATCCGTCGCCGTCGGGAACGTCGCTGTCCGTCATGGTGATAAAAATCGGAACCACGGGTGCCTTGTTGCGTACTGCCAACGCAAAGGCGCCGTCCTGCATGGGCTTTGGCTTGCGGTAGTTCCACCACATGCTTTGCTCGGGATAGATCAGAATGGTCTCTTTTCGCTGAAGCAACGTCTTGACAGCCTGCAGAAATTTCTTCATGGTGGCCGGTTGAGAGGAGAGGGGGAGGGTGTTGCAATGGCGCATGAAGAGCCCGAAGGGCTTGGGGGGATTGGTATAATTGCCTTCACGGATCACCTTGTAGAGCATTTTTCCGTCCATATGATCCCGAAGTGCCATCCAAACGGCATAATTATCGCATACGCTGAAATGGTTGCAGGTTACGAATCTTCCTTCCTTGACGGCGGTAAAATTCTCAATACCCCGTACCTCCTTGATGATCATCTGTCGATTGGCGAGCATTTTATCAAAGAAGCGGGAGCCTGCCGCATTGGCAATTTTATTCTTGATTTTGTTGGAAAGCTTTTTGTTCAGGTAGTCCACCTGATCGGGCATCAGAGGATAGGTTTCGGGGTCATCCTCCACGTCGAGATGCCAAAGCTCCTTCTGTTCCAGTTCCTTGATTCTGCGAATCAATTCCAATTTGTGTGCAGATTGTTCCATTTTCTTTTATCCTCAATTGTGATTCAGTTTTTTGGAAAAAGAACATTCGGAGGCAACGATTTTGTTTGCGTGCTCCAAAATCTCAATTGCTGCCGCTTCCTTTTGTTTCCGTTCTTGCTCTCCGAAAGAAGCTTTACGCGCGAGAATCTCCTCATAAAAGGGAGAGCTTTTTGCGTAGTGCCAAAAATATTCTCCGTCCATGACATCATCGTATTGCCAAGGCTTTTTGTAAAGGGCATAGTGAACAATATTCTTGTCTCCCTCACAAGGGAGGGGCAGGGGCTCCTTGTTCCATCCGTTGGGCAATATATGAATTTTCCCTTGGCAAAGGTAATTCAGATAAGCCTGGTCGGGATCCAGCAAATCAAAATCGTTTTCGGTGATCAAACGAATGAAGGTTTCTTCGATTTTGTTTTCTCGGAATTTCTCCAGATCGATCACCAAAACGCCTGCGTTGACGTAGTCGTCGGGATTGACTCCCAAGGCTTTTTTTGCATAGCGACGAAATTCGGGCGTGTTACGGACGTACTCCTCGGGAGCGGCGGCGAAAATAGCGCCTTGGAGGTCGGTATGATACAACTCGGAGATATCGCCCAGCACCACAAGATCGCAGTCAAGATATACGATTCTGTCATATTGGGGGAAGAGCGAGGCAATGAAAAGGCGGTAATAGGTGACCACCGAAAAGTGATATACGTTCTTGAAACGGGACTTGATGGATTCTATTTCGCGGGAGATATCTACAAAATCAATCACGAATCCGGGACGTTCATTTTGCTTGATCTTGGAAATACCGTCAGCAGAGAGTCCTGTGTTTAGAATGATCAATCTATATTGGAAGTCCTTGGATGCGTGCTCAATCAGGGAAGCGATCGCAATATCCAAATAGGGAATATATTGGTCGTCGGTAGAAAAGAAAACGGGAATTTCCCGCGTGTGCGCGGTGGCTCGACAGGTCAAAACAAAAATCCTCCTTATTTGACAATAATTCACAAAAACCTCTTAATGTGGTAAACAATACTATATTATCACGTTTTTTTTACAAAGTCAAGTATTTTTTGTAAAAACAGTGTGAAGAAAAGAGCGAAACCCACTTGCGAGGATTTTCGCTCTTCGTTGTTTATACGAGACTTGTTTTGGAAAGAACGATTTTGCTGATGGCGCCCGAGCCGAAGGCGAACATGGCGCCGCCTGCCGCGCAGAGTGCCACGTGCAGGATCGTAGAGTTAAGAGGTGTGATCATTGAAACCATCATAAAAAGGAGCATTCCTCCGCCGAGAGAGCCACAGATCGAGAGCCATGCTCTTTGCTTGGCGGCTACGCTGATGAGCGTGAAGATCGAAACAAAAACGAGCATCAAAAGGATCTTTGCCAGCATGCAAAGAATGATGTTGCCAACCTCAAGGCCGCCGACAAGCGCAAAGGAAAGTCCGGAAACGGCTCCGCCCAGCAGAGCGCCGATCAGGTAGGCGATCAGCATGAGCGCACCGCAAACAAAGCCTGCGATGATCTTGGATGTGACATAATCTCCCTTCTTGGCGCGGACCGTGAAAAGATTTTTGGCATATCCGCTGCGAAAATCGTCCGAAATAAAGAGGCAGACAAAGACGGCAATGCCCATAAATGCCATGTTGATATTGCACATCGCCATGACATCCATACCGCCCATTCCGCCCATGGTAGCCATATCACCTGCGGTCATTTCCTCGGAGGGAAGGGTGCCGATGGATTCCCATACGGATTCGGGGCCTTCCATGATGGTGATCTCTCCCGTTTGCTGATTGACGCTTTCCTGACCGTCCATCATGGTCAACATGACAGTCATGACGATGGGAACGAGAAGGGCGCAGGCGATCATGATGTAAAAGAGTCTGGATTTTCTCATTCTTCTGAAATCTACCTTCAGCATACTGCGAAAGCGTTTGCCAAAGGGAATTCTTTCCAATCGGAGTGTTTGTTCCATACTTATTTGCCTCCTTTCATCAAGTCGATATAATATTCCTCAAGACCGATCTTGTCGGTTTTGATCTCGGTGACGCAGATCCCGTTTTCATAAAGGAAGGCGACGACCTCCTCGGGCGTAGTCTGATCATACACACGCAGGTAACCTGCCTCGTCTTCTTCCACGCGGGCAAATTTTGTGCCCAGCAGAAGCTTGGCTTGATCCATGTTTTGCGTTTGAAGGGCAAGGAAGGTGCGGCAGCTTGCGTCCAGCTCGTCGGCGGTCATTTCCACGATCATTTTTCCGTGGCGGATGATGCCGTAGTGGGTGGCAACCTTTTGCAGCTCACCCAGCAGGTGAGAGGAAACGATGATGCTTCGGGTACCGTCCTTGATGATATCGGTGAATACCTCCCGCATGATCCGCATACCGTCCGCATCCAAACCGTTCAAGGGCTCGTCCAGAACTAGCAGGGTGGGATTGCCGAGGAGTGCCATGGCGATGCCTACTCTCTGCTTCATTCCCAGAGAACAGTTTTTGTATTTGTTGCCTGCGGCACCTTCCATACGAACGGTTTTGAGGATCTTGATGACCTCTTTTTCCGCATGGGGGATGGAGAGATTGGTGGCTTGCAGCATCATGTTATCCCAAACCGTGAGAGAGGGAAAGCAACCGGGGGCTTCGATCAGCACGCCAAGCTTTGCGCGTATCGCATCGTCGGTATGGTCTTTTCCGTAGAGCTTGATGGAGCCTCCGCTTGTGGGGATCAATCCGCAGATCATTTTTTCGGTGGTGGATTTGCCCGAGCCGTTTTCGCCGATAAACCCGTAGATCGCACCCATGGGAACGGTCATGTTCAGGCCGCAAACCGCTTGCTTTGCACCAAAGTTTTTCGAAAGATTTTTAATTTCTACTGCATTCATAACGGAACCTCCTATCAATATACGTCACTCTTGGAGAGGATCTTGGTTCCAAGAAGGTTGTAAATGACCGCCCATGCCACGGAAACAAGGACGCAAATTCCCAATGCACCGATACCGGAAGAAAGATTGGCATTGACCGATGCGCCGTACAGGAATACGTTGAGAAAGCCCGTGGGAAGGGCAAGATTCTCCACCACGGCAGCTACACCGATGATGAGAATGCCCGTGCCGAAGAAGAAGGACGAGGCAATGGAGATCCCGAAATACCGTCTGAAAATAATGTTGAGGAAGGTATAAAGGCTTGCCCATCCGAGAGACATGATCATCTTTCCGAAAATCGCAAAGAGAAGAGAGCCCACATTGACCTCGGTCTCATAGCCCACCAGCAATCCGCCAACGGTTCCGCCGATGAAATAGGTCACGCACATACACGCCATGGCAAAGGCGCAAACCAGACTCTTGGAGATCATGTAATCCTGCTTTTTCGCATGGGTGGTAAAGAGCTGCTTGACGTAGCCCGATTTGTAATCGTGGCCGATGAAGATCGACACCATGATACCGCCGAAAATAAAGACCATGTTCATATTGGCATAGTCGGCGATCCCTTCGATCACGTAAAGGGTCTTGGAAGCGGCAATGATCTGCCACACGTTGGAATAGAGGGGCTCCATGGTGTTGCCGTTCTGATCGGGCATCATGGTCATGGCCGAAACCATGGCGGGAATGATCGCCGCAATAGCAAGGAAAATGTAAAAGAGAGGGGTGTGGAAGAGTCGGTAAAGGTCAACGCCCAGCATTCCCTTGATTCTCTTTGCGAACGTGGGTGATTCAAATTGGATTTCACGTATGTTCTGCATGAATCATACCCCCTTTCTCGACATCAGCTCGACGTAGTATTCTTCCAGACCGATCTTGTTTTTCTTGATCTCGCTGATTACGTGGCCGTTTTTCATAAGAAGATCCACAAGGGCGGCGGGGTCGTGTTCATCATAGACACGGATGTAGCCGTCCTCCAATCGCGCATCCGCGTAGTGACGGGTCAAAAGCAACCAAGCCCGTTGCATATCCGCGGTTTTGAGCGAGACGAATACCTGCGCTCTTGCGTCCATTTCCTCGGCGGAAAGCTCCATGATCATCCTGCCTTGGCGGATGATGCCGTAATGGGTGGCGATCTTTTCCAGCTCGCCGAGAATGTGAGAGGAGATCAGCACTGTGCAACCGTAGGTCTTGGTAATATCCACAAGGATCTCCCGCATGATCCGCATACCGTCGGTATCCAATCCGTTGATGGGCTCGTCCAGAATGAGAAGGGCAGGGTCTCCGAGAAGCGCCATGGCGATTCCGATCCTCTGCTTCATACCGAGAGAGCAGCTTTTGAACTTGAGATTGGCGTTGTCCTCCATACGAACGATTTCAAGGACACGGCGGATCTCCTTGTCTGCATGCTCAATGCCCAGATTGATGCACTGCATTTTCAAATTTTGGTAGACAGAGGAACCGGGAAAACAGCCCGCGTTTTCAATGAGTGCTCCCACTCGGACACGGACACCGGGGTCGGTATAATCTCTGCCGAAGAGCTTGATCTCCCCTTCATCGGGAACCAGATGCCCGCAGATCAGCTTTTCGGTGGTGGATTTACCCGATCCATTCTCACCGATAAAGCCGTAGATGGCTCCTTGCGGAACGGTCATGCTTAGATGATCCACCGCGTACATTCCCCGAAAGCTTTTTGAAAGATTCTTAATTTCAATGGCGTTCAATGTTTGTCTCTCCTTTATTTTATGATGAAACACAATAGGAGCGAGACACCGACGGCGCCTCGCTTGCCTGCGTGGAATTAGTTTTTCTTTGCTGCCTCGGTACGAGCTTTTGCCGATTCGGTGCGAGCGTTTGCTTCCGCAATTTTCGCATCCCGCTCTTCCTGCATTTTTGCGGCTCTTTCAGAAGGGCTCATGTGTGCGTCATCCCAGTTCTTCTTGGCATCTGCCTTTGCCTTGGCATAGGTATTGTGACCTCTGTTTTCTTCAAAGTTTGCGCGTGCCTCTGCCTTGGCTGCCTGAAATTCCGCTTTGTCAACCTCGTGCTGTGCCTTTGCGCTTTTCTTCATATCGGAAAATGCCTTTTTCAAAAATTCTCCCATGGTTATTCTCTCCTTTTTTATTCATTTATGATTTTATCACTGAGATCAAGGATCTCAGGCGCGTACTTCTTTTGGCGGGAATGGAGCATTGCCTTGTAGATGGGGTAATTGAGGAGAGCAAGTGCCATGCCTGTGATGCCGATGGCGATTCCCGGAAGCATGGGTTCCGTCATGCCGAGGGTTGTTCCGATGTCGGTCATACAAAGGCTCATGCCCGCTCCCATAATGATGGCGGCAATGCTGCCGAATGTGTAGGAGAATGTTTTGACGGGGCCGGTTACCTTTCGGTCGATTTCACGAAGTCGATCAAGATCGGTGACTTCTTTTTCCATA
The DNA here is from genome assembly GCA_017504335.1 of Clostridia bacterium. Taxonomy (GTDB): domain Bacteria; phylum Bacillota; class Clostridia; order Oscillospirales; family CAG-272; genus HGM12713. The sequence continues at coordinate 713 of JAFVRI010000127.1, read as the reverse complement.
TATCTTGCACGGATCTTTTCAGCCGTGCGCTGTTCGTTCTTCTGCATCTCGGATTCCTTTCTCTCGTGGATTTGCTGATCATATGATACCTGATGTTTGTTTGAAATTGTTTTGCGAAATGTTTCTGTTTTGTTGATTTTTCAGGATTTCATGATTTCTTCGGATAAGCGAAGGATTTCGGGGGTCAGTGCTTTCCGCACCTTGCGTGCTTGACGCTTGCAAAGGGGATAGGCGGGGATCATCATCACGATCCCAAGGGCACAGAAGAGTCCCGCTAACCAGCGAAAACCTCCAAAAACATCCAACCCGAAGCAGAGTCCGACTCCAAACACAAGAGCACCGATGATGCCGAGACAAAGTGCTTCGATGACACCTGCGCTCTGTACTTTTTGATCCAGCTTTTTGAGACGGTCGAGCTTGCTTTCTTCTTGGGGGAGATATTTCTTCCGAATGAATTCCACTTCTTTGTTTCTTTCTGCGGAATATTGGTAGGTAAAGGTATTTTGTTCCATAAACTTCTCTTTCTTTTTCGTTCCGTTGTGCCTATAGTTTACCTGACCGATTTTCCGATTTTGTTTAAGAAATGTTTCCGAAATGTTATAAAGAAGAATTTACAGTAGAGGAGCAAAAATTCTGACCACCGAACGAAGGAAACGGGTGAGAGGTCCCGCCCTCAGCAGATCGGGGGTGATTTCCATGGATTTTTTCAAGGT